>JABSOJ010000086.1 GCA_013216005.1 Alteromonadaceae bacterium
GATCCTATTTTACAACTAAGAGCGAAAATACATACAAATGATTGGATTGATAAATGGAAGACCGTTGTACTAAATAGCGTACAATAAAACTATTACTGTAACGCTTCCTTCTTGAGTACTTAAGGCCGTAAACTAGTGTAAGATTTTGTTGATCGGCCAAATTCAAGCCAAGATCACACAAGGTTCGAGCGCCATCTAACGAGATGACGATACTAGATTTCAATCAGAAGGTAACTTGGGTTCATGAAATTGATTCTTATTAAAGCAGTGTTAGCTACCTATTTAGGCGCGGTCAGTGCCTCGTTATTAGCTGAAGGGCCTGCTGCTAATAATACTGATATAGCTTTTGCTGACAATAGTTCAGTTTATCCCGTCAGCTTTTTCTCTCAATATACACCGCAGAATGCCATGCAAATGGTCAATCGGCTACCCGGGTTTTCGTTTGATGGCGGTTCCGATGGCCGTGGCTTCGGTGGTAACGCAGGAAATGTGTTAATCGATGGCGTTCGCCCAACATCTAAAGCTGGTGGTTTGAAGGGGGCGCTGCAAAGGATCCCCGCTTCACAAGTTTTGCATATAGAGATTCTACGTGGTGGTGTGGGCGCTGGAGAAGCGGCAGGGCAATCAATCGTCGCAAATGTTATTAAAAAGGATATTGATACCAGTGGTACATGGAGTGTTGATTTTGAGCGCTCATCAAACGGTGTGGTTAAGCCAGATATTGAAGCAAGCTTTACCATTAAGTTTGGTGAGTGGGATATGCTGTTTGATGCTGAAATTTCCGGAGAGCCAATATATCGAGTTGCGTTGATAGAATATTTTGACGCTAATGATGCGCTAACATCAAGCTCTGATGAAGTTAAGGATACCCTTGAAGAAGATGTTGCCGTTGGCGGTGAAGCTTCTCGTGAACTAGCTGGTGGTACATTGACCATCAATGCCGCGCTAAGTGACGAAAATCGCCAGGATGACACCGCAAGAGATATTTATGTTGGCTCGCTGCCTACTAACTCTGCGCCTGATGAGCTTTCGCTGTTAAATGAGCAAAGGAAGACCGTTGAAGCAGAGCTAGGTGTAGATTGGGTTATCACGGTGGATGGTTGGAGGTGGCGGATGATTGGTTTAGCCTCTTCCCATGATAGCCTGTATGAAAACAGCTATCACTTTGAGCAGCAAAATTCAGATAATACCGATGATAGTCAATACGAAAAAGACACCCTAAAAACAGAATATATTGCTCGTACGACCTATGGCAAAGTTGGTGCGGCTCAGTTTAAGCCAGAGTTCGGGGTGGAGATTGCCAATAATCAACTAGATACCGACATAGACTTAATCGAAAATAATGTACAGCAAGTACTGGAGGGTGCGGATACTGTTAAAGAATTGCGCGCTGAGGTGTTTGCCAATTTTGTTTATACCGCGGGACAAAACTTAATCCTTGAGGGTGGTTTAACCGCAGAAATATCGGAAATAGAAGTAACTGGTGAATCCAGCCAAAGTCAAAGGTTTAATTTTCTTAAGCCGCGCTTGTCGGCAAACTACACTATTGATGATAGTTCAACATTTACGCTAGTTGCAGAGCGTACTGTGGAACAATTGGATTTTAATGATTTTGCCGCCAGTTCCAATACATCAGACTCTAGAACCACTTCTGGAAACTCAAATCTAAAACCTGAAAGTACCGCTGTGTTGTCAGCTATTTATGATTGGCGATTTAGTGAGCGAGGTAGCCTGAAAGTTGAAGCAAAATATGAACGTCGTAAAGATATTCACGAAAAAATATTTTTACCCTCTGGCAATCAGGGCCTAGGTAATGCGGGCGATGCCAATTATTGGCGTGTGAAAACCAGTGTGAATTTACCTGTCGACGCTATTTTGGATAATGGTTTATTGGAGTTATCTTATTCTTACCGTGGCTCAGAGTTTGACGACCCAATAATCAATAACACTAGAACAATTTCAGGCTATAGCCCCAGGTGGTTGAGGATGGAGTTTCGTCAAGATGTCAGTCAATATGGTTTTTCGTGGGGTGTAGTGTATTGGGGAGATTTTAAGTCAAAGAATTTCTACGTTGACGAGATAAAAACCGTTGAGGGTAATAAACGTTTGGGCCGTATATATATTGAAACAACACGATTTTTTAATATTAAAAGTCGATTAGAGATAAAGCACGCTAATGTTAGTCGCTATACCCGCTCACGTTATTTTTATCAGGATGATCGAAGTGGTGAATTTGAAGGCTCTCAGGTAGCTCATCGTGAGCGAGAGCCAGATATAAAATTATCGTTTTCTAGCGTTTTTTGACTCAAATTATAAGGTAGCCAAAAGAGAATAAAATGAATATTTCGAAGAACAAAATATCAATGGGGCTCAAAAGACAATAAGTGGGTGAACAATCGACGTCTTCAGCGTTTGAGTCTAGTTTCCTCAGATACACAATTTGGATTGGTAAAAGGGTATACCAAATGGTCAAATGAGACCGGGCTCACATCGCCTGCCCGCGTAAGCCTGCATCGGATTGATGGTGATTATAGAAGGGAGTCTGCGGAAGAACCCCCAATTATGACTAATCTGAGTTGATATTCATGAAGAGTTAGTCGCTAACACTTGATTTTACAAGTGATTACGGCACTTACAAAGGTTTCACCTTTTTAATGTCAAAAATTGTGAGTTTTACTGACACACGTGCATAACCAGTCAGTGACATATTTAATCCTATCGAGTCAGAGTTTACGATAAACCGTATTCATAGGCTTATTTTTACACATAGAATAATATGGCTTTTTCGTGAGTCTGTGCAGCATTATCAGTAGCCAATATCGTGTAGAAGTAAATATCATGAAAAACACTTGTTTTTCGTTATAGGATATCTGCACGATCCCCATACAATAAAGCAAAAACATATACCCAACGTCAGAAGTAAATTATGCCTTTTGGTTATAAAGTAGGCTTTATTAGCATAACCACACGGCAAATTTCTGTAGTACTATTTATGAGCTAACTAATTGACTAAATTTGATATTTGGATAAAGCACTTTGCTGCCAGTTGCACTAATGCAAACTAGAAAATTTATTACACAATTTTACTAATTGGGGTTGATGTGCCAAAAAAAAACCCAGTAGATATCATCCTTTATACAGATCATGGTGATCTATATGAAGTACCACGATTTACCAATTATGATCGGAATTATTTTTTTAACTTAAACGAAACTGAGCTGGAAGTGTTAAATCATTTCAGAGAGGTTCATAAAAAATCATACTTCATACTCTTGCTGGGATATTTCAAGGCAAAGCCTGTTACATTAAGTGTTAGTTGGACCATGGTAAAAGACGATCTTAAATATATTTATCAAAGATATTTTTCCAGAGTCCCCGTAAATCGTAGAAATATAAAAAAAGATGCAAAATCAGATATTTATAAA
This sequence comes from Alteromonadaceae bacterium, assembly GCA_013216005.1. GTDB lineage: Bacteria > Pseudomonadota > Gammaproteobacteria > Enterobacterales > Alteromonadaceae > JABSOI01. The sequence goes on from JABSOJ010000086.1 coordinate 3,426, forward strand.
AAGGTGTTATTACTTACGGGATTTCAACGTTTTAATAACCAACATCAAGTCAAGCTAATAGAACATGCAACTAATTCGGTTTCAATTAAAGCACAAAATAAATACGTATTTGATGAATGTATTACCTTTTTAAACCAACAATGGATCGCTTTACCAGCCCAATCCCGTATTCAAAATATTGTTAGCAATGCTCTGAGTAAAGAGGAGTCCCGCCTTACAGCCATTTTTAATAAACAACTAAAAGGTGAATTTAAGGACTATATCTTTGGGTTATTAGCACCACAAAAAACAACTGAAAAATTTGATACCTTAAGATATCAGGCTAAAGATTTTACTTACGGTGAGCTAAGTCGAGAATTACGTGATAAAAAGGAACTCGATGAACTGTTTATACAGGCAACTAAAATTATTAATTTAGCGGCTATTTCTGATGGTAATGTAAAATTTTACGCTGAGCTTTTTCAGAATTACCGCACTTCTCAACTTAAGCAATTTAAACCAGCTAAGGCTTCAATTTATATTACGTCATATTTACGTCAACGATATACCAATATCAATGATAACTTAACCAATGGATTTTACCGATGTGTGAAGAAATATAAACAAGCATCAAAATCTTTTAGTGATGAGAATATTGTCAAAGAAGCCGGTCGTTTAGGTAAACAAGTTAAAAAAGTCTCAGACATTCTTTATATCCTTTCTAATTATGATAATGCTAGAGATAAAATAGCCAAAGACCTTCTGGAAGAGGTCTATGCCATTTTACCTCAACAAGAATTAACAGCAGTCGCTGATTTTATGTCAAATGTTGAACTAGATAAGAAAAGATTTATCTGGAAATATTACGCAGACAATGAAACTACTATTCGACGTAATTTAAGACGACTATTTCTTGCTTTAGAATTTGATATTGATAAAACACAGCCTATTCTTGCTGCTCAAGTGATTGTAGCCAAACAAGAACTGAATAAATATGGCGAAATAAGAACGATTGATGCTGCTTTAATTCGTCCAGTGGATTTAACCTACTTACAAAATGACGATAAAGTCGATCCTAAAATCAATCCATTTCTGTTTGAATGTTACCTCTATCATCGTCTCTTTAATGCACTAGATAACGATGTTTGCTATATCCATAATAGTTACCAATTTAGACCGCTTAATGATTATCTGGTTAATAAAAAGGAAATTAAAGAACTAGGTAAAGCCATGTCACTCCCTATTTTAGACGTGCCTATTTCTGGTTTAGCCTTGAATTTAAAGGCTCAGTTAGATGAAAAGATGGGTAATGCAAGTAAACGGATCATTGATGGTAATAATGGCTACGTTGTATATTCTGATCGCACGAATAAAATCAAATGGTCGTTATCTGTTAAAAAAGATAAACCCAAAGTAAACAATGATCTCTTTGAACAGTTTGATCAAATAGGTATCATTGATTTAATGCGAATTGTGAATCAGGAAACGAATTTTTTCAGTGAATTCACACATTTTCAGCCTAAATATCAACGAACTGAACCAAATGTGGATGATATATTGGCATGTATACTTGGTAATGGCACCAATTTTGGTTTATATAAAATTGCCAGTATCTCAGATCGATCATTTAATTCGCTTCGAACGGCACAATCGGGTTCTGTCGCATCTTGAAGGCAGTACGTTTATTAAATCAAAATTTTGCTAATATTAAGCATAAGACTTATTTACAGACATAGAGCTTTAATATGGCACTCAGTTTCGCAAATAAACAATTTCCATCGGCTACAATGTTGATGGCTATAAGATGGTACTTAGCATACAAACTGAGTTACAGAGATATTGAAGAGTTGTTAGCTGAGCGCGGTGTACAGGTAGACCACGCGACAATTCACCGCTGGGTTCTCGAATATGCGCCACAATTAGAAGCTGCTTTTCGTCAGAAAAAACGGCCAGTGTCCTCCTCCTGGAAAATGGACGAAACATATATTAAGGTAAAAGGCGAATGGCAATATCTTTACAGAGCCGTTGATAAATATGGGGATACCATTGATTTCATGCTGAGCGAGAAACGAGATGAGCTTGCTGCCAGGCGTTTTTTTCAAAAAGCAATTAAACAACATGGCATTCCTGAAAAAGTGGTAATTGATAAGAGTGGCAGTAATGCAGCAGCTTTGGAGACGATCAATTGGCAAATATGCTTTGCAGGAATGGTCGGATGTTTGATCGAAGTACTTCAAATTAAGTACCTGAATAATTTGGTTGAGCAGAGCCATCGCCCGGTAAAATGGAAGATGCGAACCGCCTTGGGTTTTAAATCTGTTTTAGGGGCTGAAGCAACTATTGCCGGAGTTGAATTATGGCAAATGCTCAGACACGGCCAAATGGAAAATTCAGAAGAAATGAGTCTGTGGGAGCAATTTTATTCACTTGCAGCTTAACTATGCCTGAAATAAGGCGTTTTCAATTTATCTAGCAAGATGCGACAGAACCTCGATAACTACCCTGAACTTGAGAAATATCGACTAGTTTTATTTCTATCTTGTCGGTATTTTCCAAATACCGGAGCAAACTGCATAGGCATGTTAAATAATGAAATAAAGTTCATCAAAGCACTGCAACTCTCTTTTGCTAGCTCTTTTAATATAATCAGCGTAAAGAATGAATTCATTAGTAAGAATAATTTACAACGATATAAACTCTCATGGTCTTATGAGGAACGTTATGAATAAAGTCATAGTGAGTATGACTTTAAAAGTTAACCGTATGCTGTCCAGCCGTTAATTTTTTCATCTCTCCTTGTTGACCATTCATCGTTGATAAATCAACAATCAGTTCAACACCTTTAGGTACATCAACCATAAGTTCACCATGCTCATCAGCCTTAATTTTCCATTGAATATTTACCAAACCGAATGGGGTTGGCATAGAGCCTGATATATCTTTAATTGAATGTGGCATTTTTTTAACAAGTATCGTTTTCATACCAACATCTATCGGCGTTACACCTAATAAATACTCAGCAAATAAAGCTGGCGCAAAGGCACTTTCAGTTTGGGCATCAGAGCGGGTTCTACCGTTATCAACAAATTTCCCCGTACGGCCAGAACCATTTAACCACCACTCTTCCCATAAAGTACCATTATGTTGATGTGCCAGCATAGGAGAAAAACGCTGATTTAATAACGCAAAAGATTCATCAATAAAGCCGTAACTAGCAATACCTTTGTGTAAATAATAGGCTCTGTTGTAGATAATTGTTGTCCCTTCAAATGGAATTAAACTCAACCCTTATATCTAGGACTCTGTGACTAATTCTCGTTAAAAAACCAATTTATCGCCTAACCCTTTAAAAATAGGGGATTCATCGAGGGACAACAGTATTATGGAACAGAGCCAAATAATATGACATTGCAGGGGTAACAACTGTCATACCATTAGCGCGTTTTATCAGGTTATTATCATCCTCTTTTAACAAATATTTTATTACTGTATTCGCCTGTTTTTTGCTGGCTATATCTAACGCCAATGCCATTGCATTTCCATGTTCGCTATACTGAGGTGACTGTTTCCCTTGAATAAGCGCATCAACAAACAATCCCTTCTCTTGATGCCAGAATTTTTCTTTGATTGCATGACGAATTTTTTGCCCTTGTTGGCGATAACTCTCTGCACCTGAACGCCCTAGCCAATCAAGAATTTCAGCGTAATTTTCTACCGCATTAAGATAATGCCCATTTAACGTTAAATTAGCCCCTCGTCTATCATTAACCGCATGGTCAAGCCAGTAAGCAAAGGGTGGTTCATCAAGCATGCCATCTTCATTGGTATAATTGGCAAGTAAAGTAAGTAGTTTCTCAGCAGTCGGTAATAAATGTTTTACCGTTGCAACATCACCGCTATAAAGTAAGTATTGATGTAAACTACTGAGCCAGAGCAAATTTGAGTCAAGGATCACCATAAAGCTATCAGCCATTTGAGGCGCATAAGCCGGCATTAAACCATTGGCGTATTGCTCTTGTGCAACTTGCGTTAAATAACGCTTTTGTAAATAGGTGTCAGCGAAGAGGTAATAGTTTCCTAAAGCAGCATAAAAACCGGTTTGTGAATATTGACGCCGTTCTCGGTAATTATCGGTAAAGCATCTGTTGTTGCCGCTTTTATCGTTTTAGCACTAGCTTGCATAAATTGCTGTAGCCACGGAGCCTGTTTGGATGTTATTTGTCCTTTCAAACTAAACGGATAACTGATTTGATGAATTCCAAAATCTTGCAGATGTACTGGCTGCTCATTCGCTTTAACAATTATTGCTAAATATCGTGTTGGTTTAAAATACGTGGCTTGCCAAGAATCCTGTTCGCCAGACAAAAGTACTTTGTCAATCAAATTACTATCAATGGTATGGTAGCTAAGCTCATTATTTAACATAAAGGGTTTGCTGATCACTTCAACCTTAGACCCTTTACTGCCTTTTATTTTTAAATATGCCATACCATTACGAACTTGACCAAAATCGAAGACCAATAACCAAGGTTTATCTGATTTTGGTAATGTTATGCCTTCACCATCACGCCAATTATTAAGCTGAGATTTGATATATTTATCGACTTTATTACTGAGATTAACTATCGTGATCTGAGTCAGTTTCTTTGGAAATTTTCGTTGAGTGTGTAGGTAATTATCGGTGTGAACGGCTGTAACTAATTGCTTAGCTCTGACTTTATTTTCAATTAAATGGGGAATGTCACGGGCAACCAATTGCGTCCATGGTGCGGTATACGATGAAGCTTTATCGTTTTTTGCAGGTCTTGGCCAACCAACATGACGCCTCAACACCCGCGCTTGAGGCCAATTATTATCGTTAAAGTCAATTTGAAACCAATTTTTCATCGACTTATCTCTTATCGACTTAGCTAGGTCTACTTTGTCATTAACTTGTTGATGAAACCGACTCATTCGGCTTTCATTTTTATCCCAACTTTCATCAACATGAGTGAGCCAATTTTCATCTGAAATAATGAGGGTGTTTTCATCCTCGGTTTTCAGTGTTAACTGTGCTAATAACCCTGCCCGTGTTTGATGTTGATAACTTGGCAAGCTGTTTTGAGAGTGTACTTTAACCGCAATCACGTTTTCACCTTCGGTTAATAAATGATTAAGCTGCCAAGTATCATATGACTGTTGATGAGGAGCACTTCTTGCTGGACCGCGCGCAATATAAATACCATTAACATATAATTGATAAACACTCGAAGCGGTTATATGCAAAGTCGCATTTAATGGTTTGCCTTTAATTTCAAAGCTACGCCTAAATAGCTGCATCGGGTGATCTTGATTTCCCCAAAGCCACTTACCTTGCCAGTGAATAGGCTTTTCATCGTTACTTTTTAACTCTTCTCCTGCAACAAAAGACTTATCCTTAGCTTGAATTATTCCGCTAATTGAAACTAACAACAAATAGCACAATACCTTTAACCAAATACTCATCGGTAACATCTTTTAGAATCACTTATTCTTGCATCTGCAAACGGAGTTATATAGAGTAACACAAATAAATGGGAACGTTATCCCTTAATTATAACTTAGATAACTAAAAACTAATCAGCCTCCCAAGGAATTGATCCTGTGATAAATATTATAAAATCTATTTCATTGTTAATTTTAGCATTTGCCTTCAACAGTTGTGTTAATGCACAACAAGAACATTCAAATACACAATCACTGGACGGAGATTGGCAAATTATTTTTGATAAAGAAAATGTTTCTAGAACTAAAAAACTCTATAAAAATAACAATTTTCTAGCACAAGATAATATTCAAAAGATAAAAGTACCCAGTGTTTGGGAACTAGAAGAAAAGGATTATGAAGGTGTCGCTGTTTATCGTCGTACTTTTACTGCACCTAAAAAATGGCAAAATAAAATAACTCATGTTTCATTCGACGCTGTAAATTATCGCGCTGAAGTCTATATAAATGATCATGTTGTTGGCGTTCATGAAGGTGGTTTTACGCCATTCAGTTTCCGTATAGATTCGATGTTAAAATTCGACCAAGAAAACATCATAACCCTACGAGTACTAGGTCCTATTTTATTAGACACGGATAAAGTTATCGATGGTATAGGTGCAATGGAAACCCCACAATGGCGTGGTGGTATTAGTGGTGGTATTTGGCAATCAGTCCTTTTAGTTGCTACTGACAAGAGTTACATCAAAGATATTTATATACAGCCAAATTATAAAACTAGCCAAGCGAAAGTAACGTTATCAACCACCAATTTTGGTGAGTTTTCTAGCAATGATAAGGTGATCTATACAATTACCGACGTTACGACTAATAAAGCGGTTGTTAGCAAAAAAATTGATCATAAGTTTCAAGCGGGTCAAAGCTCTCATATTGAAACCATCGATATTCCAAATGCAAAAACATGGTCACCTGACAGTCCTAACTTATATCAAATAACCGTTAGTATTGAGCGTAAAGGAAAAATTAGTGACACGGTAAGTGATCGCTTTGGTTTACGTGAATTTTCAGTAAAGAACAAACGCTTTAGTTTAAACGGTGAAGAAATATACGTGAAAGCGGTATTTCTTGAAGGGGTTTATCCGGTCGGCATTGCCATACCTGCTGATTTAAATTTAGCGCGTAAAGAAATAACCCTAGCCAAAGAAGCAGGTTTTAACATGATCAGACCTTGGCGTCGTCCACCTCCACCTAAATGGCTAGACCTAGCCGATGAAATGGGGGTTTTGGTGATAGGTTCACCGGCGCTTGAATGTATGGATTTGCCAGTAAATACTCCCGATTTACCAAGTAGAGTCATTGCTGAATTAAAGCAAACTATTCTACGCGACCGCAATCGTGCCAGTGTGGTGATGTGGGAACTATATAATGAAGTTCGTCGTCCTATTTTAAAACAAATGATGGTTGAAACTTCGATGATGGCCAGAGATATTGACCCTTCTCGTTTAATTTTAGATGAATCAGGTGGTTGGGCATTTGGTGCTAAAGTTTATTTACCTAATGAGCGCGACTTTATTCCATTTAACGATGTTCATACCTACCCCGGTCCTAATGTAACTAATGCTTTTTATGATAAATTTTTAGGTGTTTCTTATACCAAAGAAGAACGAGAAAAATTAAATATTAAAGGCAAACCTATCGGTCATAATTTAAAAACAGGGGCAACGTCTTTTGTCTCAGAGTTAGGCTATGGCAGCTATGTTGATTTTGATAAAGTTAACGCCCGCTTTGCTAAAGAAGGCAATCCAATTGCCCCTCCTACTCGTTACCATAAGCAATTAGGTACTCAGTTAAATAAAGTGCTCACTTCACAACTGAGTCATATCTATCCAACGCCACTCGACTTTTATAATGAGCAACAAGAGATTCATGGCAAAGCTAACGCTCGCATGATCGAAGCCACACGAGCTAATCCTAAAATCACCGGTTATTGTGTCCATGCACTTACGGGTGGCGACTGGGTGATGGGCGCAGGGCTACTTGATATTTGGCGTAATCCAAAAGAGGCTGTTTATAACAGTACTAAAATGGCAAACAAACCACGTATTTTAACTATTCGAACCTTCCCTCGCTCAGCTTATCAAGGAGAGAACGTTAGAATAACCGTTAAAGGAATAAATGATTTAGCAAAAGTGGCCGGTATATTTAAAGTATCTATAAAAGATTCAATTGGGAAAAGCATTTGGCACACCTCCTCAAAAATTGATTTTAACCACGCTATTACCAATTTACTTGATCATAAAGTCGCAACCAAAGCATTATCTGGCACATACACGGTTAATGCCGCAATAATTGATGATCAAGGCAACAAAGTAGCAGTCAATAACTTTGATTTTGATGTTTTTAATAATCAAGTCCCTTCCACTTTAAAAAGGTTTGCCGTTGCTGATCAAACAGGCTCTGTTAAAAATTTCTTAAATAAACAAGGTATTAAGTTTTCATCATTTAATAGTGATACCTCTATTTCAACACCTGTTATTGTCGCTATGGCACTTAAAAAGCAAGAAAAGCAAGCAGCGTTGAATAAACAATTAAATCACTTTGTTAAACTCGGTGGTAAAGTGCTCTATGTACAATTCCCACTTATCGGACCTAAATGGGCTGATGGAGTATTAAGCAAAGGTTTTGCTATGAATATGCCAATTAATATAAAGATGAAAGCATCGCAGGGGTTATGGGGTGGCATGAGCCATGTTGTTGCTGATCATCATATATTCAATGGGCTTCCTTCTAATCAATCCATGCAAGGTGTTTATGAAAACGTACGTGCAAGTATGACTATGGTTAACTTAAACACCACCACTAAGCCAATAGTTACCGTAGTCGCTAATGATAACTTTCCTGATATGACCTTAATGAAACGCCACTACCAAGGAACTGGTGATGTTTGGTCTGGTTCAGATTTATCAGAAGTAAAACACGGTAAAGGCAGTATGTTGCTATCAACTATGAAGATAGTACCTAATTTAGGAAAAGATCCTGTCGCCGATAAACTTTTAATGAATTTACTGAGTTTTATAACTCAGTAGGTGCCCCTTTATGAAATAGAGTTAGTTTTTATTTCAATAGCTATTGCTCTCAATAGGTATATTTTTTACTATCAAATCAACAATAAAAAACGAAAGGAAAATCACAATGAACAAAGGTCAACTAGTAGACAAAATTGCCGAAGGTGCCGATATTAGTAAAGCTGCAGCTGGTCGTGCATTAGATAGTTTTATAGGTGCTGTTTCAGCTGAATTAGCAGATGGTGGTGATGTTGCACTAATAGGTTTTGGTACGTTTAAAGTGTCAGCTCGTGCTGCCCGTAAAGGCCGTAACCCGCAAACAGGTGCTGAAATTCAAATTGCAGCATCAAACGCTCCGGGGTTTAAAGCAGGTAAAGCATTAAAAGATGCCTGTAATTAAAGACCTATTAAAATTACTTAAATTAATTTTATTTCTCTTCTCTATATCCACCGACTTATAGTCGGTGGATATAGAGCCCCTTATCAATTTACTATCCCGTTTTTATTGACCTCAAGACCAGCCCAATAACAGTAAATGAAAAGAGGTAAATTTTAGGTGACTTTTTAAGTGACTCAAGCCATATCTTTATTTAAGCAACACTCAAAATATAAGGCAATTACATCGACAGCACATTCTTTATTTCGCTTCTGATTTTATCTGGTAACTGTTCAGGTATCTTATCGTTAAATTTAACCATTTTCTCATCGAATTCTTGATACCTTTCTTTGAAAAAAATAATAGCATTTGGAGTTAGATTAGAAAGTACATTTTCAAAATGTTTTACAAAAGGGTAAAAGTAAATATCGATGATTTCATTTGTCTCTTGTTTTACACCATTTAGTTTATGTTCAGCTTTTTGTATTTCTTCATATGCAACGGCAACTTCTTTTCTATTTTTTTGTCTTGCTCTGGTGATTTTTTCATTCTCATTTTGAATATTTTGTAGTGCACTGGCGAGACTTGCATTGGCCTTTTTTATTTCTTTATTTTTAACTTCAACTTCAGCGTCGAGTTTTCGTTGTCTATTAGATAACTTAAGACTTTCTTCTTTCAACTTTTCTCTATCGTGAGCTTCCGAGAGGATAGTTTGACTTACAACCTGTTTGCTGAAATCAGGCCATTTTCCAGAAATTTACCACAGC
>JABSOJ010000087.1:0-2078 GCA_013216005.1 Alteromonadaceae bacterium
AAAACTGCAACAAGATTAAAAAAGCCAAAAAAATAGACGGTAAATTGGTTGGAAATGGTCATATTTCGACAGCCTAGCGACAATCTCACTTTTTGAATTTTCAAACAATTAGTTAAATAGCAGTTGTTTATATTTCTATTTAAGCCATCACGTGGCATTATTATTTGTTCTTAACTATTTCCCTTAATTTAGGTAAAAATATAGGCAAATAGGCACAGGTAAATTGAATAAGCTAAGGCGACAGCTGTGATTCAGGTCAATACAAAAAATGAAGTATTTCGACGTTATAATATTGCGTTAGTGGCGATATTTTTCATCGTCGTATTATCGGCACTATCAGTTGTTTCCTTTCTGTATGTTGTTGAGTTGGATAGTGAAAAACACCGTCAATTCAATGCGTTATCAGGACATGCAAATCAATTGGAAAATAAGTTTTCAACCAATATTCAAGCGATAGAAGCAATAAAGATATTTGCGGAATATTATCTTGATTTTCCTGATGAATTAACAGCCAAAGTGCCCGAACTAATACAAAGTGGTGAACATTTTTATTTAGATAAACCTCGTCATGATGTGATCACTCACCGTAAACAACTCAGTGGTAATATTACGGGTATCGGTAATATCGCTACTTTTGATCAACAAATGCAAGAAGAATTAGCTATGGCTAATGCGTTAACTCCCGCTTTTATTACGGCGAAAATAACAAATAAGGAAGCAACTTGGTTATATTATATATCGGCGAGTCGGTTTGTTAATTTATTTCCATGGATAGGTCGTAATACCTGGCATTATTCTGATCGAATGTTAAAAAATATTTATATGGATAAGATCGAAAAATCGCCAAACAATATGTTTTGGTCGACTCCTTATATGGATACAACAGGCTCTGGTATTAACACTTCCATTGGTTTAGGTGTTTATCGACGAGGTAAGTTTGTTGGTGCTGTGGTTATAGAGCTGAGCTTGGCCAGTCTTTATGAAAACTTACCAAAGTTCACCGAAAAAAATCACGGAATAATTTTGGTTGATAAAAATAACAATATTATTATTCATAAAAATTCTACTGATAGTAAAAAATTGTTTTTGCAAAATGTAATGCCAGAAGCGGTGAAGTCTTTAAGTCCTGCTTTGTTGCATAATCAGGAAAATGATTTAATTTTAGGTCAATATTTAATACAAAAGAAAAAAATTAATATTAATAATTGGGTGTTATTAACGTATCAACCGTATGATGATTTTACTGCCCCTCTGTTTAATCGTTTGAGTATGGTGTTTATCTTGCTATTAGCGGGGCTGTTAGCTTTACTATTACTTATATATTCTATGTCTCGTCGTACCTTTATTAAACCTACTAGAGAATTTATCAGTCATATTGAATATTGTGCACAAGGGGATCCCGGTAAGGTTAAACCAACAGGAGCGTGGTTACATTGGTTTCAAATTGTTGAGGATATCTTTGGGCAAAACAGAAGCTTACTTCAGCAGTTAAAGGGACAAAACATTCGACTTGATCAAAAAGTTAATGAAAAAACACAGGCGCTGATTGTACGTCAGGCCGCACTTGAGCTGGCAAAAGAGCAAGCGGAATACGCGAATCAGGCAAAAAGCCAGTTTTTAGCTAATATGAGCCATGAGATACGCACGCCGATTAACGCAATCCAAGGTATGATGTTTTTATTGGATAAAACTACGTTAAGTGCTATCCAACAACAATATCTGTCAAATGCTGAGACGGCTTCGAGCTCTTTATTATATTTAATTGACGAGCTATTAGATTTTGTGAAAATTGAATCAGGCAAAATGGAGATGGTTAAAAAGGAATGTTCGCTTGATGATGTTATTGATAAAGCCCTTAAATTAAATATTGTTTCTGCCAGTAAAAAAAATATCCCTGTTATTGTTGATATCGCAATGGATACTCCGTATTTGGTTGTGACAGATGAAATGCGTTTAGTACAAGTGGTCAGTAATTTACTTAATAACGCTGTAAAATTCACCCATGAAGGTTCTATACGTATTGTAATCGAGCCGGTTGTTTTTGAGTCTAATGATCAGATAACGCATCTCACCAGTGA
>JABSOJ010000087.1:2161-12830 GCA_013216005.1 Alteromonadaceae bacterium
AGAATACTNCTNTTGANAATGCTCCTATTGANAATGCTAAGGCGAGCAGTGATAAAAAAAGCAATAAAGAAGAACAAGATGTTTTCGTTCGATTCAGGATCACTGATACAGGTATTGGTATTGCGAAAGATAAACAATCGCATTTATTTGATGTGTTTAGGCAAGCCGATGAATCTACTACAAGAAAATATGGTGGTTCAGGTTTAGGATTATCAATTTGTCAGCAAATTGTAAACTTACTTGGGGGGAAAATAACGATAGATAGTTACTTAGATTTGGGAAGTGAATTTAGTTTTACCTTGCCGTTTGATATTTCGACTTGTACAGCTAGTTTTGCTAAAACAATGGTAAATGGCTCTGTTAACAAAATGGATATGCTCTCCTGTGGTATTGATTTTCCGTCTTCAGTAAATGCTGTTATTGAAGAAATGTCATGGCAGCATCAATCTTTTGAAACAATAGATTTACTTGTTAATGGAATGCTGGAACGTGTTCAGGTATCAGACAGTTTTAGTCAGGAAGTTTGTCAGCAAGATCAAAAAATACAGCAAGAGATAAAAATAGTTTTACTTATTCCCAGTGAGTATTTATTTTCTGAATTTTTACTGACTAACAGTGAAAAGTGGTTGCAGTTACAGCAACAGATTGATTTAATTTGTGTCTGTCAATCTATGATGTCTGAATTACCGGATCAGTTAGATCACCAGCTGAATTTGTTATTAACACCCTATACTTTGCTTGAAATGCCGCTATTTCGTAGTGCTTTGTTGAAAATAAGTGACGCACTAACGCTCCCAGAAGTACATTTAGCAGGCTCAACTGATCAATTACTGTTGATAGAAGAATTTGAACAGAAAAAATTTCACTTAGACATCGTAAATCTTGCCAATATAAATATTTTGCTTGTTGAGGATAATTTAGTTAACCAGATGGTCGCTAAAGAATTATTATTAACCATGCAGGCCAATGTTCTTATTGCGGATGATGGTAAGTTGGCTTTAGAAATGCTATTAAGTCATGAAATAGATGTGGTATTAATGGATATACAAATGCCTGTAATGGACGGGTTAACCGCAACGAGGAAAATACGAGAGCAGGAACAATTTACTCAGTTACCCGTTATTGCTATGACGGCTCATGCGCGTGACGAAGATAGGAAAAAGAGTCTTGCTGCAGGAATGAATGCACACATTGCAAAGCCAATTACAGCGCAAATGTTGCAGTCAACGATATTGTCTGTTCTGGAAGATTGTGCTTTTTTAAAGAATGGAAAAAATAAGGGTGGGGTTAAAGGCTAGCATTGAGCTAATTCAAATTCAGTTGCCTGATTTGAATAACGTCGACCATTATTTTCACAAGGCAGCATAAATCTGATTGAGTATCTGAATTTATTACCACTGACGGTTGGATAATACTGAGCTTCCTGAGGCAGACGAAGTCGAAGCAGTACAAGGTTTTCACCATTATCTTGATAGAAGCCACTTTCCGTTGAAATGCTGACAAACTCAGCCCGTTGTCTAATAAATTTTAAAATTAAATCAAGTGCATTTCTAATTTGTGAAAGTAGTGCAAGCCATCGTTTAATATCTGCATTAAATTCTTTTTTAGGGCGGTGTAACCAAAACTGCAATTGGGGTAAGTCGAAGCTTGAATTACCCCCTTGAATAGCAAAGCGTTGCTTTAAACTGGCAAGGAATTTATCTTCTTTTAATTGCCACCAAGTTGGACTGTTGCCTTTTAATTGGCATATAAGTTTTACTGCTTGGTGTAAATTGTCATCGAGTACTTTGGTATCTACATGCGGTATTTTTGACCAAACGATTAAATTTTGTTCGAGTTTTTCTAATTCTTTTATCAAATCACCACGTATATCACTGCGCTCTAACGTGTCTAAAATGGCAAAGAGGGCATTGAAAAATATGCTTTGGCTGACAGAGGTTTTGTCTGAAGAATTGTATGAAAAACAATTTTCAGCTTGAACAAAAAGTTGTTCAAGCTTTAAATAATTTCGAATGCGCTCATTGAGCGGATGTTCATATAAAATAGTTTTCATAACAATATGTGAAAAATTTAAGTTATTATACTTATTAGTGATATGTGGCTAAAGTATATACTAACCACAGATAAGCTAAATGGCTAATTTTATTTATATTTAGTGCCTGAACGGAAACCCCTGAAAGTGTTACTATATATGCTCTTCGAGCTATTTTTAAAAACGAAGATTTTGAAAATTTGGCCCAAAAATACATAATATGCTTGAATTATCATCAAAACCGACTGATTTCCAAAGATCTTCAAACTTTAAAAGCAGCTACACCCCATACGTAATAAGACATGTAGACTTTCCGTTCAGGCACTATTTATGCGATATATCCTAACCCTTTGCACCTATTTTACGTTTGTTTTTGGTAAATTGCAGGTAATTTTGATGTAAATTATTAATTTTCACTTCTGTGACAGCTAAATTTTCGCTTTCATTATTAATAACATCGTCAGCAGCTGCTATCCGTTTTTCTCTGGAGATTTGACTTGCGATAATTCGTTGAATTTCACTTGTCGAAGATTGATCTCGTTTTATTGTTCGACTCAGTTGTATTTGTTCGCTGACATCAATGACCAGTACTCTGTCTACCAGTTTAGTTAATTGATTTTCAATTAACAGTGGTGCGACTAATAAACAGTATTCACTGCTACAATTCTCAATTTGTGCCAACATAGTTTGTCGAATTAAAGGGTGCAGTAAGTTATTGAGCCATAATTTTTCTTCATTGTGTTTGAAGATACGAGTACGTAGTAAAGAACGGTTTAATTCACCGTTGGAACTAATGAATTGTGACCCAAAATAATCAGCGATAGCTTCCAGCGCAGGGCTATTGGGTTCAACCACTTGACGGGCAATTATATCAGCATCAACAACATCGATCCCAAGTTTAATAAACATTTCGCTTATGGTTGTTTTTCCACAGCCAATTCCGCCTGTTAAGCCAATAATATATTCAGACATTAGATTAGATAACCTAAATACCAAGACCAGATGTTTTCTCCCCAAAGTATTGTTATCCAGCCTGCAACGGCTAAATAAGGACCAAAAGGAATAGCTTGTCCTTTATGATGGCCCTTGAATACGATGAGTGAAATGCCAACAATGGCACCTACGGCAGACGCCATAAGAATAAGCAGAGGTAACAATTGCCAGCCTATCCAGGCACCAAAAAGAGCGAATAACTTAAAGTCGCCAAAACCCATGCCTTCTTTTTTGGTCAGTAATTTAAATAACCAGAAAACACTGAATAAACTGCCGTATCCGGCAATTGCGCCGATAACTGCGTCATTTAAAGGTACAAAAGTTCCGTTAATATTCACTAACAAACCTAACCATAATAACGGCAAGGTAATTTGATCTGGCAATATCATATGATCAAGGTCGATTAGTGTTAAACAGATTAAAGCCCAGGTTAACAGTAGCATTAGCAGAGTATTGATTGAAACACCGTAGTGTAGAGCAACAACAAGGCCTAATAAAGCGGTGCTTGCTTCGACTAACGGGTATCGTCTGGATATTTTTTCCTTACATTGGCTGCATTTACCACCTAAAACTAACCAGCTGATTATTGGAATGTTTTCATAAAAGCGGATTTGTTGACCGCAACTGGGACAAGTCGAATTCGGTGTGGATAAACTTATTTCAGGTAATGTTTTTGGAGGCGTTTTTTCAAGCTCGTCGGCTAAATATTCACGGCATTCATAATACCAGGTACGCTCTAACATTTTTGGTAAACGGTAAACTACAACATTTAAAAAGCTGCCTACGGTTAACGACAAAATAGCAACACAGCTATAAAAAAATAGTGGATAAGCAGTAAACACTGCGATTATTTCAGTAAACACACAAAACCTTCTATATTTATAATTTTAGTTCAAGTTCAAGTGGTTCGATTTAAACTATTTTGCCAATTTCGAAAATAGGTAAATACATCGCAATGATTAAACCACCAATGACAACACCTAATATTGCCATTATCATCGGCTCTAAAAGTGCGGTAAGCCCATCTACGGCATCATCAACCTGTTGTTCATATACAGTCGCTACTTTTGCCAGCATGTCATCAACAGCCCCTGATTCTTCACCAATAGCAACCATTTGAATAACCATATCAGGAAAGATATTACAATTACGCATGGCAAGGTTCATTTGCATCCCTGAAACCACTTCTGTTCGAATTTCTAAAATCGCATCACGAAAAACGGCATTGCCCGATGCGCCTGCGGCAGATTCTAAAGCATCAGGCAGTGGTACACCAGCAGCGAAAGTGGTTGATAAGGTACGGGCATAACGGGCAACAGTCGCTTTTTTTAAAAGATCACCAATAACAGGTATTTTAAGAATTTTTTTATCGACACTATCTCTAAATTTTTGGCTTTTTAAATGGGTTTGTTTAAAAAGGTAAATACCACCAAAAATTCCTGCTAACCCTAAATACCAATAAGCTTGCATAAACTCTGAAATTGCAATGACGAATAGAGTAAATGCGGGTAATTCTGCACCAAAACCTGCAAATATTTCTTGAAAAACAGGTACTACAAAAATTAATAAAATAGAAGTGACTATAGCTGCAATTACTAAAACTGCAATAGGATAGGTCATTGCTTTTTTTATTTTAGATTTTAATGCTTCCGCTTTTTCTTTATAAGTAGCTATTCGATCATAAATAGTTTCAAGTGAACCTGATTGTTCGCCAGAGTTAACCAAATCACAATATAAATCATCAAAATATTTTGGATGCTCTCTTAAACAGTCAGATAAAGGAATGCCTGATTGTAATTTATGGCCAATATCAGCTAACATTTTTCTCATATTGCCGTTGTTATGACCTGAGCCTATCATCTCTATTGTTTGTACTAAAGGGACGCCTGCACCAAGCATAGTCGCAACTTGTCGGGTAAAAACGGCAATATCCATTGGGATAATGGCTTTATCCCCACTCATTCCAAATAACGGTTTGGCTTTTTTCTTTATTCGTCCAGGGGTAATACCCTGTTTTCTTAATTGAGATTTTAGTTCAAGCAAGCTATTCGCTGATAGCTCACCGTTGATCTTTTTTCCTTTGCGGTTTACACCTTGCCAAAGAAAAATGTCTGGTTCTTTAGGTGCTTTAGAAGATTTTGCAATAGCCATAAATTCACTTAATCAATGTTAGTTTATTTGTCCATTTATTGAAGGTTTGGTTTCATCTCTAAAATATTTCCGCCGACAATATTTCTCATAATTTTAATCACTCATAATATAAGATTATAAAGAGCTGACCTTTTTAGCAAATAGATTGCAAAATTAAGTAGTAATGTTAAGTATAAGTTAAGCGTTAGTAATACGGTTAATTTCTTTTAAACTAGTGACCCCTTGCAAAGCTTTGTTTAAACCAGATTGTCGTAAATTGTTATACCCTTCTTTTTGGCATTGCGCTGCAATATCAAGCGAATTACCACCTTCCATAATAATACTGGCAGTTTTAGGGCTGATTTTTATTACTTCATAAACCCCGACCCGACCTTTATAACCGGCGGTACATAAATCGCAACCCACTGGCTTGAAAAGTTTTATTTCTTTTATTTGTTCAGACAAAAAACCTTGTTTTAATAATTCTTGTTCAGGCACTTCATCGGGAATTTTACAATGCATGCATAATCGACGTGCCAAACGTTGCGCAATAATTATGCTGACTGAACTTGCAACGTTATAGGAAGGAACACCCATATTTAAAAGACGGGTAATTGTTTCTGCTGCTGAATTAGTATGTAACGTTGATAATACCAAATGCCCTGTTTGTGCCGCTTTTATCGCAATTTCAGCGGTTTCTAAATCCCGGATTTCACCTACCATGATAATATCGGGATCTTGACGAAGAAATGAGCGTAATGCGGCAGGGAAGGTGAGGCCGGCGCGATTATTAATTTGTACCTGGTTAATGCCTTCTAAATTTATTTCTACGGGATCTTCGGCCGTAGAAATATTTCTTTGTTCGGTGTTAAGAATGTTAAGGCCAGTATACAAAGAGACTGTTTTACCAGAACCAGTTGGTCCTGTGACCAAAATCATGCCTTGGGGTTGATCTAAAGCAGCCATATAAATGTCTTTTTGCTCGGGTTCATAACCAAGCATTTCAATGCCTAACATGGCACTGGATGAATCCAGAATTCGCATTACGACTTTTTCTCCCCACATGGTAGGCAGGGTGCTTACGCGAAAATCGATAGATTTTTTACGTGATAATGCAAGTTTTATCCGACCATCTTGCGGAACTCGTCGTTCAGCAATATCAAGTTTTGACATAACTTTTAAACGGGCTGTCATGCGAGAGGCTAAAGAAACTGGCGGTGTGGCAACTTCAGTTAAAATCCCGTCAATACGAAAACGAATACGAAAGGTTTTCTCATAAGGTTCAAAATGTAAATCAGAAGCACCTTTTTTAATGGCATCAAGCAGTATTTTGTTAATATAAACTACAATTGGTGCATCTTCTTTATCACTGCCTGCCGGGGTTTCTTCTTTACGCTCGTCTTGTACATCTATGCCTGATAATTCTTCAGCGTCGAGATCAGTAATTTCCAGCGCATCACTGTCTTCTTCCAGTATTTTCTCTATGCACTTCTGTAAGCTTTTTTCATCAGTAAGTACCAACTCTGTAGCGAAACCAGTATTAAATTGAATTTCTTCAAGGGCTTCCTGATTGGTCGGATTTGACATAGCTACAAACAATACTTTACCGCGTAGATACAAAGGTAATGCATGATGTTTACGAATTAATCTTTCGTTACGAATGCCCACCGGAACTAATGAGGTATCGAAGTATTTTAAATCAATTAGAGGGTAACCAAAACTACGGGAAAGAACGCGGGCAATTTTTTCAGCATCAATACTTTTGACTTCAACCAAATAACGAATAATTGGTTTTTTTTGCAGGACAAATTCAGAGCTGATTTTTTCAACCATCTCTGTGGATATTAGGTTTTGCTTTGCTAACGCAGAGAGCAAGCTAGACTGCTGGTGAAGTCCTTTCATTAGATATTGAATTTTCTCAAATACTTGGGCTTTATTGAGTGTAACTTATTTTGGTTTGAAAAAACAAAAAAGAGTGTGATATTCATAGTCTTTTTGTAATGGATGAGCAATTGTACTAATTGTTGTTGTTTAAGAATTTGAATTATTGTTTTGTGGGAGAATTGCTTTAATTTAAGATAGTTATGGTTATTAACGTTAAGGGCATATTCTGAGGTTAGTATTGTATTACTATTTTTTACGGATAGTTTTATAGTTTGAAGATTTACAGTGTGAATATTTTGAGCTCGATAACGGTAATTATTTAGAAATAAACTATTTCAACATAATTTGAACCATATATAAGAGTATTTTACAAAATAAAAAAGCTCCCTCAGGAGCTTTAATATTTTTAATTTATATTAAAATTAACACAAACCTTTAGCTACACATGTACCAGTTGTTTTGTCCCAAGTGACTTGTCCTGCCAACCATGTACCCTGTAGAATATATGTTTCTCCACCTAGCTTTGTTGCATCACCTTTTGCCGTGATGAGGATGTAAGGGTCTGCAGCCGTTACTTTTACTTCAGCCACAACACCTGTTGCACCTGCATCTATGATGCCATTTTTTGTGGCAACACATTCACTAACAAAAGTTGCAACACTTGTAGCAACCGTTTGTCCACAAATTTCAACAGCCGTTTTTTGTGTTGAAGTAGCTAGTACAACTTCTGAATATGTCGCTTTCTTGGTATAAGTTTGATAAGCAGGTAAAGCAACTGCTGCCAAAATGCCGATGATAGCCACAACGATCATCAATTCAATAAGAGTAAAACCCTTAACATTTTTTTGAGTACTTAAATTTTTTAACGTAGTTTTCATAGTAAAAATTCCATATGTTTTTTACGGGGGCTAAATTCATACTGCGACAAAATCTTACAAATGTAAAACTTTGTTGCTGTTTTTTTTGTAATATTGCCAAAAAAATGAAAATCTGTTTATTTTTTAACAAGTATTTAACTGGAATCATCTTGTTAGATCATTTTTGCAGCATAATATAAACAACAAAACTTATCTTATTTATAGATGATGAGTGATGATTTTGCCAATTAAATGTCGGGTAGGTTGGTGTTCTTGTTCGAATGTGGGTACAAAAACAATGTACCCATTTAAGTTACTAATAAAATGAATGTTTAATAAAACATAACCTTAAGAAAAACGCATCGACAAATCTATTGCCTGTACATTTTTGGTTAAAGCGCCTGAAGAGATAAAATCTACGCCTGCCTGAGTGTAGGCTTTTAGTGTTTCAATGGTCATATTGCCGGAAACCTCTAACTTGGTCGTTCCCTGGCTTATTTCTTTGGTTAACACCACTGCTTGTTCGATCATTTCAGTGGTGAAATTATCCAGCATAATAATATCGGCTTTGGCGTTTAAGGCTTGGGTTAATTCGTTTAAAGACTCAACTTCTACTTCGACAGTTTTATCCGGATGGTTAGTTTTAGCCCTTGATATTGCTTTTTCTATGCCGCCGCAAGCTGCGATATGGTTTTCTTTAATTAAAAAGGCATCAAATAAACCTATGCGATGGTTAACACCGCCACCACAAGTAACCGCATATTTTTGTGCGCTACGTAAACCGGGCAGTGTTTTACGGGTATCTAACAACTTAGTGTTGCTGCCTTCAAGTTCTTTTACATATTGGCTGGTTAGTGTTGCTGTCGCTGATAAGGTTTGCAAAAAGTTTAAAGCGGCACGTTCACCGGTTAATAATATTCTGGCATTGCCTGAAAGTTCAAAAAGTGTGGTGTTTGCTTTAGCCATTTGGCCATCATTTACAAACCAGGTGATGTTTGTTTTTAATGTTTCGTTGTTTAAGCTTTGGCTGGCATCGAGTTGTCTAAATACTTCATTAACCCATTCAACACCACAAACAATACAGTCTTCACGGGTGATGACGGTTGCTACTGCATTTTCATTTTCAGGGATGAGTGCCGCGGTAATATCTTGTGTGGCATCTGTAAGTGAATATGGTTCTGAACCTGTTTCAGTTGAGTTGGTTAAAGTCGAGTTGGTTAAGCCCAGGTCTTCTGACAGCGCCCATGAAACCGTAGTTTTAATATCGTGAAGTAGATCTGTTGGCAGCATTTTTTGTACTCAAAAATAAGTTAATTTTGTTCTCTCAAGGTAAGTTGCTTACCCTTCTGAGTGAATTCTACTCTTTTTAGTGCGCTCATACCTAACAGAATTTCATCACTTTTCATTTCTGGGTTTATATGCGCTTCAACATTATAGAGGAAAATATTACCAATGCTAAGCTGTTCCAGTTTGGTTTGGTAGACAGTAATTGTGCCATTTGCTGTTTGCACGCGGTAACTGCCGTAACTTGGTAAATTAAGTTGCTCTGCAATGTGTGCTGGAATTGAAACCTGTGTTGCACCTGTATCCAATAAAAAGGTGACACTTTTTTCGTTAATGCCCCCCTGCACCAGATAATGACCTTGTCTATTTTGTTGTAAGATCACTTCAGCCCGACCACTATCGGTAAGACGCATTTCAGGATTACTGTTAGGGTTGTGTTGCGTATCTAATACATCCTGAAAAATAAACACTAGAATTGCTAAGGCAATAATCCAGGCAAGCCAAACAAAAATTTTCCCAATTTTGTGAGTATCATCATTTTCCGTCATAAGTGACCCGTTTAGTTTCAGTTTTTTTTGCGTATTATTAATATGTTGATAGTATTGTATGATCAATATTCATTGATAACTAAATTGTTTTTGCAAGTATTTGTGAATTTAAAAGTCCTTTGTTCTTACACCTAGGAAATCACAATTATAGCCCTTTGTTTATCTACGATCCAAAATGTTGGTTGAAAAATAACCAGTAATTAAGTTATACTAAATTCAAAGGATTTATAGCTAAATTTAAGAAATATGAATTTCAAAGGATTGAAATCAAAATTAGCACGGTTCAAACAGATCTTTACTGATCATTGGTCTGCGTTTGTCATAAAACATCCCCGTTATAATTCCGATTATTATTGTGCAGAAATCACAAAGATGCTCGACTGTGGCAGTAAAGCTACTGGGTTTGCCGTTTATCAATGTTTGTCGTGTGGTAAAGGCCATCACAAAGTTCATTTTAGCTGCAAAGGAAAGGCCTGCGTGCGACACGAAGTCGTTAAGAAGAGTTGTCTCTCAATAGCAGAGACCATCTGTGCTACCGGATGAACTTAGGTGCATGAATAAAGAGCTGCACTGACAACGCACTATGTTTCATTTGAAACGGGGTACAACACGCGAGTCACGTACCTTCCTGATAATCACAAATCGGGTAAGTGCTAGGTAGTAGGTAAGGTGAACATATGTAAATCCGTGATAAAGATCGTTATTCCTGAGGAGCAAAAGTGATTGATATGCTCTAACTAAATAAGTGCTGATTATCGGTTGTGTAAATGCAAGTATTACACACGTAGCCAACATGATAATCCGGTCGAGAGCGGGCACCTAACCCTACATACTTTTCTTAATGGAACGTGGAAACCCCGTACACCTCCCTAGCGGGTAGGTCATTCGTGAGAATCACCAATGGGTATGCGGGTTTGGGATGTCGGAAAAAGCGAATGTCA
>JABSOJ010000009.1 GCA_013216005.1 Alteromonadaceae bacterium
TAATAGAGGAAATATAATTGATATTCAAAGACTTACTGAATTATTGCTTACTGATTTAAAAATCGATATTTAAGCTGCAAGCTAGTTGTACCAAGGGATACGAGAGAGGTTAGTGACAGATCGGGGCGTTAGTTAATTAACCCCTTATAGTAACTTTTCGTACCGTTGGTGCTCGAATCCCTATCACTAATAAATTAACTTTGTTACAAAGAAAATCTTTTAATGTATTGCTACTCAATGCCTATGATAATTTACTTCAACCTGGAGCAATTCACGAGGTTGAGTTAGATTTATTTTGTTCTGTTCTTGGGTATAACTCTAAAAATTATACATATTTAAAAGAATCTCTTCAAAAGCTACAAACTATAACGGTAGAAGGGGACTTATTTGATGATGATGGAGAGTGCGAAGAGTGGGGATCATTTGTCTTACTATCTGAAATTAAAATCAATTATAAAAAGCGAAAAATATTTTACGGCTTTCCTACGAGCCTAGCGAAAGAATTATATAATCCTTCTATATTTGCTAATTTGAACCTTTCAATACAAGGGTCTTTCAACTCAAAATATGCCCTTGCCCTCTATGAAAATTGTGTCCGTTACATGGGGATAGGTCAAACGGGAGAAATTGATGTTGAAATATTAAAGAAATTATTAGGTGTTAGTTCAAAAACATATGATCAATTTAAAGCGTTTAATCAAAAAGTTATTAGTCCCGCAGTAAAAGAAGTTAATAAAATAAGTGACATCAATATTACAAAAGTTGTGACAATTAAAGAAGGTCGCAATATTAAGCGTGTTAAATTTTTATTTGAATCAAAAAAACAGAGAAACTTATTAACGAGTGCTTCACAAAAAGACAATATAGAGCAGAGTAAAATATATATAGAATTACTCTCTTTAGGTATGGATCAAAAATGGGCTTTATTGACGTGTGTAAGTCACGAAGAATCATATTTACGAGAAAAAATTGAATACGCAAACCGAAAAGAAATAAAAGGTGAGGTCACAAATTATAAAGGTTTTCTTTACAAAGCTATAAAGAACGATTGGAAAGACGAAAAACAAGAAAAATTGAGAATAACACAAGAAAAAAAGAAGGTTGAAAATACCGCTCGTGATGTTCAAAAAGAAGAAAAAGCTCAAGAAAAAATAAAAGCAGAAGGGAATAAAGAATTGGCGGAATCATATTTGGAAAATTTGAATGATCTTGAATTCAATCAATTAATTGAAGAGTTTTTCAAATCAAGTATGGGGGCAGTTTGGAAGAAATATAAAGGAGATTATAAAAAATATATAGCCATTCTACGTGCATATATTCTTAGTGAAAAAATCAATTAAAAAATTCCTAATTATCACACTATTCAGGAGTTATATTTAAATTAAGCTTTGATATTTACATAAAGTGTCACAGCAAGAAAAAACATCAAACATAACTTTACTTTATAGCCACGCTAGCCACTGAGAAGCGCTAATATCAATTTGTTTTGGTTCATCTTATGATGGAGACCAAATAGAGTTTAGGCGTCTTACAGGGCGCCATACGCCGTTTTTTTCACTGCTAAACAGTTTTTTGATTTATTTAATCCAATACAGCTTATTTACGTTACCCTCTAACGCTTATTTTTATTTAATTTAAGTTACAGGGGTAAACGGGGGTTCGCGCCCATTTTGGCCTAACTAAAGCATATCCCACCGCTGACAGTTCAATTAATCAAGGATGACACAAGGGAAAGCTTAACCACTATATTGCATATTAAAAGTTAAGATCCATAATAAAGATTGGGACAATAAATGGAAGACGGTGATCATAAAACGCAACATATTACGTTCCCTTGAAGCTATGGCGTAGTCTTACTAAATACAAAAAGAGAACTCAAATAAAATATATAAATGTAACAAATAAAAGAATAATTATAATGTAGAAAATCACCCTCAAATTGAAAATTTGTTAGAAATAATAGACTCACACCATATGCAGGTACCTGCATTTAATACAACACACCATTATAAAGGTCTAAACTAGTGCTTTATAAACATTCCATACAAAAATTAACCAGTGGCATAAAATAACTTAAAGTCAGGTGTGTCAAGGGCTAAAGTAGTGTTTTTACATTCAACTATTAAATGTCCAAATGATATACTTATCTATATAAATAAAATGAAAATAAACCGAACTTTTTTATATAGTTGGTTATATTATAGACATTAAGTTGGTTGTGTGTAATGGTTGATAGTGTTGTGTTATTACCCGTTTAAATGCTTGATAATAGCCGTCTGGGACTTCATTCTCTTCAAAACGTATAATATCTTNAATTTCATAACCCGTTAGGTTTGACATTTCAGGCAGTGATATTATTGCTGTTTTCCTAACATAATTAATCACATCTTTTGTATAAGAATCCATATTAAAACCACAGGTAATGCAAATCATCCCTACCGAATCGACACGCATGGTCTTATTTGAACAAACATTGCATTTGCTCGGAGGTACATGGTCCCAAGTGGTCAGTAAGCCAGATACCGTTATTTCTTCAAGTAATATTGTAAAGATATCCTGCTCAGACATTTTTGAGAAGCCAGGTATAGACTCGACCCGGTGTAGTATTTCCTTATTTGTAAGAGCGAAACCTAGTCTTGCGGTTGGCGCTGTTTCTTTTATTTTATTAGTCATCACTAAATACTCGATTGTTTTTTTTCACTCACTAAAATTTT
>JABSOJ010000088.1 GCA_013216005.1 Alteromonadaceae bacterium
ATTGAGAATAATCTTAAAGTTTAAATTATATTCACTGTTAATTTACAAAACTGTTTAATTTAGACCCGTTTGCCCTGACCAAAGGGTCAAATGATTGGTTTTTTGTCATGACTTTCTATATAATAACCCCCCGTTTGATTTTCATTTTTAATTAGATATTAATATATAAAGCATATTCTCAATTAAACTATAAGCTAATGAGGGTGTGGAGTTGGCTATTTTTTGTCCATAGTTACGTTTTAAGTTTTACTTAATTGTGGATTATTTGGCTTGTTTTTAAGATATTAATGATGTTTAATTGATTTGAACGTTTTCTTGACTCATTAGTCAGGTTTACGTTTGTGAGATTATAATTTTTGAATTTTAATTTTTTTATAGGTTTACTGGACTTTGTCATAAAAATGAAATGATTCTCTGTTTTAATTTCTCGAAAATAATAAGTCGTTGAAGTGATATTTGAAATTGCTTCAGATGGATAAATATAAATATAAAAATATAACAACATAAACCACCAAGGAAATAAGATGAAAACTCATCGTCTCTCACGCATTACTGGCGCGTTAGTACTTGCGCTTGGCTTAACTACATCAGCTATGGCTAATGAAACCTCGTCAGGCATATCTGGTAAGATATTGACTCCGACAGGACAAGCAGCACCAAACACAACAATCATTGTTACTCATATCCCGACGGGAGCAAAGAAAACAGTAGTAACAAACGACACTGGTAGTTATAACATTCGTGGGTTGCGCGTAGGCGGACCATATAAAGTTGTTGTTGATTCTGACGCTTTTAAAGATCAGGAACATTCAAATATATACCTTGAAGTGGGTAAACAATTTCGTTTATCAGCTAATTTACAAGTTGATAATATAGAGCGTATTGCTGTAACAGGTACTATGGTTTCTGGTTTTACTAATGCGGGTTCTTCTGGTTCGTGGGGAGCAGATGAAATAATGAAGGCTGCTGGCGGTAACCGGGATTTAAAAGATATTCTTAGATCAAATCCTCTTGTTACTGTTAGTACTGATAGTGACGCTTCAATGTCAATTGCTGGTTCAAATCCTCGTTTTAATAGTTTTACCGTTGATGGTGTAAGACAAAATGATGATTTTGGCTTAAATGGTAATGGTTATCCAACACAGCGTTCTCCAATTTCAATCGATGCTATTGAACAAGTAAGTGTAGAAACAACACCTTTTTCAGTCAGAAATGGTGGTTTTTCTGGTGGCCAGATTAATGCGGTTACCAAATCAGGTACTAATGAATTCAAAGGTTCTTTTTCTTATGAAAAAGAATCTGACAGTTGGGGTGGTACACCAAAAGATTTAGATGGTGACGATGCAGAGCTAGAGTTTGAATCAACAACTTATGCAGCAACGCTTGGTGGTCCAATTATTGAAGATAAGTTGTTTTTCTTTGCTTCATATGAAAACTTTGACAAACCAACTTCTGTAGAATGGGGTCCAGATGGTTCTACAGCGCCTAATGAAGTAAGAGCATCATTAGCAGATTATGAACGTATCAGAGATATTGCTCAATCAGTATATGGCGTTGATGCAGGTGTTTGGAATGCACAACCGGAAGAAGCGGATGAAAAACTATTAGTTAAAATTGATTGGAATATCAATGATGATCATCGTGCTGCTTTTACTTATCAGAATACTGAAGGTAATGTGACACGAAACATGTCTACCAGTAGTTCAGAATTAAAATTATCAACCCATTGGTATAATAAGAATGAAAAGCTGGAAACACTTGCGGCTCATTTTTATTCTGATTGGTCAGAGAACTTTTCTTCTGAAATCAAATTAGCCTGGAAAGATGTTGACACTGAACAAGCGTCAAACAATAAGTTAATTGGTGACGTTACTGTTGAGATAGAAAATGGCGTTCGTGTCGCTTTAGGATCAGACAAATACCGTCATGGTAATGCACTTAGAAATCAAACTTTCTCATTCCGTGCGTTAGGTGAATATCTTTATGAAGACCATGAAATTAGTTTTGGTCTAGAGTACGACACAATCAGTGTAGTTAATTTGTTCGCACCAAGTTCACTAGGTGAGTGGAGTTTTGATAGCATTGAAGACTTTGAAAACCGTGAAGCTAGTTACTTGGCATATGCTAATGCTTACACTAACAATATAGCAGATGCAGAAGCGCGTTTTAAATTTATAACCACTACATTCTTTATTGAAGATGCGTTTGATTTAACTGATGAAATACGTGTTACTGCTGGTTTACGTTATGAAACAATCAGTTCAGATGATGAACCTTCACATAATACAAATTTTCAAGCCCGTTACGGTTTTTCAAATTCTGTAAGTCTTGATGGTGAAAGTATATTGTTACCTAGAGTTTATATTGAATGGGAAGTTTCTGATTCATTAATGGTTCGAGGCGGAATTGGTAAGTTTAGTGGTGGTAAACCAAATGTTTGGTTGTCTAACGCATACAGTAATGGTGGTATTACTTATGTAAATGCAAACAACGAGAGTCAATATTTGTCTAATGCTGATATTACTCAAGTGCCTCAAGGTGTACTTGATGGTATGGTTTCTGGCGACGGTGATACAAACGTAACTGATCCTAATTTGACATTACCTTCAGATTGGCGTTCAAGTGTAGGTGTTGATTACACTTTTTCTTTACCTGAATTAGGTTTAGGTGATGATTGGTTATGGACCGCTGAATTTATTTATGTTGATAGAAATGATGATTTATTCTGGAAAGATTTAACACGTCAGTTGACTGGTACAACAGGTGCTGGTCGTGAAATTTTTGAGCCAATTGATAACTTAACCGGTGAAGCGACTCAGCGTTATGATATCTTGTTAACAAACGCTGATAAAGATGGTGACAGTAAAATATTCACTACCAGTTTGAGTAAATATTTTGATAGTGGTTTTGGTTTTAATATGTCATATACAAATCAAAATGTTACAGAAGGTACGGCAGGCACAAGCTCAACTTCTACTTCAAACTTTAAATATCCTGTAACGGTTGACCGTAATCATGCTGAAATGGGGCCTGGTTATTATGAAATTGAACATGCTTTTAAACTTAATTTAAATTATACGGTTGAATTTTTCGAAAATTATGCGACAGATTTTAATTTGTTCTTTGAAAGACGTTCTGGTCGTCCAATCAGCTGGATATTAAATACTTATAAAAATTCTGATTTTGGTGATCAAAAAGCTTTCTATAAAAATAGTGCGTATTTACCTTATATTCCAACAGGAGCTGATGATCCAAATGTTGTATTAGATGGTACAGACTGGGATTCACTTTCTGCGTTCTTAGATAAAACCGGTTTAAGTAAATATGCTGGCGGTTATGCACCTAAAGGATCTGATCGAGCACCTTGGGTTACGAGAATGGATCTTTCTATTACTCAAGAGATACCTGGTTTTATGGAAGGTCATAAAGGTGAGTTTTTCTTTAACATCAGAAATTTATTAAACATAATAGATAGCTCTAAAGGGCAGGCAGTACGAAGCCAATATGGTACACATTACATGGCAGATGCTAGTATTGATGATGAAGGTCGTTATGTTTATTCTGAACCATACGGCGGATTTGATTCTAGAAACTACACAATGGTTGATACTGAAAAGTCAGCTTGGAGTGTTAAAATGGGCGTACGTTATAGATTTTAATTAATTTATTCGTTACCTATATTTGTTACTTATATTCGTAGTTTATATACGTAATATTTAAAAGCCGGGCATTTGTGCCCGGCTTTTTATTTTATTTTGTTTATGTTTTGCTAACTAAAATGATAAAGCTTACCAATTGAAAAATTAAAAAATTTCCCTGTATTCCTTGAATATCAATTTAATAATCTCGTTATCAATCAATTAAACACCTTGTTATTAAACATTATTTCTTAAAAACGGAACTAAATGTTAAATATTAGCTTGCACAAATCTTTAACTAAGATATAGTTAAGTTGACCATGTGGTCAAGTTATTAGGGAGTCTTATGTCCAATCAATCATTAAAAGACTGGCAACCGCTAGTAGAGAAAGCGAAACAAGCTGCAGATAATGCTTATGCACCTTATAGTCAATTTAGAGTCGGTGCTGCTGCGTATACATCAACAGGTAAGATTATTGCGGGTTGTAATGTTGAAAATGCTTCTTTTGGCTTAACTGTTTGCGCTGAAAGAAATTGTATTGGGCATGCTATTGTCAATGGTGATCAAAAATTTACTTCTATGGTGATTTATACTGCACAAACAAATTTGACACCACCTTGTGGAGCTTGTCGTCAGGTTATTGCTGAGTTCTTTGACAGCACAGCAAAAGTGATGGCAGTAAATCATTTAGATCAAAGAAAAGTCTGGTCTGTTTTTGAATTGTTACCTGATGCTTTTACACCACAAGATCTTATTAATAAAGATTAAGACATAGGATATTACTTAATGTTATTACCTCAAGAAGTTATTCGAATAAAACGTAATGGTGGTTGTTTATCATCAGAGCACATATCGTCATTTGTTGATGGTCTGGTAAGCAATAAATTTAATGATGCTCAAGTTGGTTCTATGGCGATGGCTATTTTCCAGCAGGGGATGAATACGGAAGAAATTGTTGCTTTAACTACCGCTATGATGAATTCAGGTGATGTTCTCAGTTGGCCTGAATTAGATGGTCCTATTGTTGATAAGCATTCAACGGGTGGTGTTGGCGATAAAGTAAGTTTTATGCTTGCTGCAATTGTTGCTGCTTGTGGAGCTTACGTTCCGATGATTTCCGGACGTGGTCTGGGTCATACCGGTGGAACAGCGGATAAACTTGAAAGTATTGAAGGTTTTAATGTTCAACCTAGCATAGCTGAATTTCAACGAATTACTCAAGAGATAGGTGTAGCAATAATCTCGCAAACTGAAAATTTAGCTCCTGCTGATAAGCGTTTGTACGGTATTAGAG
This sequence comes from Alteromonadaceae bacterium, assembly GCA_013216005.1. Classification (GTDB taxonomy): domain Bacteria; phylum Pseudomonadota; class Gammaproteobacteria; order Enterobacterales; family Alteromonadaceae; genus JABSOI01. Next base: position 4,934 of record JABSOJ010000088.1, read on the forward strand.
ACGTTACCGGTACGGTTGAGTCTATACCGTTGATCACCGCATCAATATTATCGAAAAAATTATCTGCTGGTCTTGACGCTTTAGTCATGGACATTAAAGTAGGTAATGGCGCTATGATGCATGACATTAAACAAGCTACGGCACTTGCCCAAAGTATTGTCCGTGTTGCAAATAGTGCAGGGGTGAAGACTCAGGCAATTATTACTGATATGAATCAGGTATTAGGAACAACGGCAGGTAATGCGTTGGAGATTTACGAAACGGTTAAGTATTTAACCGGGAAGCAACGTGAACCTCGTTTACATTCTGTTGTAGTTACCTTGGCAAAAGCTATGCTAATGAATACTGGCCTTGCTTCTGACGACAAAAAAGCACAGATTTTGGTTGATAATGCTTTATCATCAGGTAAAGCAGCAGAAAAATTTGAGATGATGATTGCTGCACTCGGTGGACCTAAGGATATCATTGAAAACCCCTGGGATTCAATGACCAAAGCGACGATGATAAAAGAAATTGTGGCACCTTCTCATGGTTATATCACCGGAATGCAAACCCGTGATATTGGTATGACAGTTGTTGGTATGAAAGGTGGTCGTTTAGCCACTGATGATAAAATTGACCACAGTGTTGGTTTTGATCGTATTTTACCCGTTGGCACTGTTGTTAATAAAGGTGATGTAATTGCGCGGGTACATGCTAACAGCGACGATGTTATTGCATATGCTAGCCAGAAATATCTTAAGGCTATAGATATTGCAGAATCAGCAGGTGAAGCATTGCCTGTGATATATCAAACAATTAATGAATAGATTGTAGTCTTTAAATGATTATGCCTTTGGATAAAGGCATAAGCCATCAATTTATTATTTGAATCTAAGTTATCTTATATTTTTGTAACTACTCAGCATCTGTTTAAAATGATGCGTGGATAAATCCACAGTCTACGGGGTTATAGGTCAAATCTACAGCTTGTAGAACGCACATTTATGTGCGCCTTAAATTGGTATGCTTCTAAATATTTTTACCCTTGCTGAGTCGTTACATATTTTTTACCTATAGTTTCAATTAATGGCCTTAATCAATGCTCTTAATAAATAATCAGATCTAAGTTTACAAAGTTCCGAATATCTTGTCACCGGCATCGCCTAATCCGGGCAAAATGTATCCCTGTTCGTTAAGTCTGTCATCTATAGCACCTAAAAATAAATCAACATCAGGATGATTGCGTGTTATTAATTCAATACCTTCTGGCGCAGCAACTAAGAAAATAGTGATAATATTTTTACAGCCTGACTCTTTCAGTAGTTTTATTGTGTCATTGGCCGTACCGCCAGTTGCAAGCATAGGATCAATAATAATGGCCGTTCTGCTTTCAACATCATTTATGATGTTTTGATAATAAACTTCCGGCAGTAAGGTTTCTTCATTACGCTGTAAACCTACAACACTAATTTTTGCACAGGGTAATATGGATAATGAACCATCCAGCATGCCTAAACCCGCTCTTAAAATTGGTACTAAAGTAGGTTGTTTATCAGCAAGCATAGGAGTAGAAATATCTCCCGACCAGCAGGTAAGCGGCTTTTGGGTTAAAGCCATGTTTGTTGTCGCTTCTATTGTTAGTATGCTGGCAATTTCGCGGGTGAGTTCCCGAAATGATTTTACCGAAATTTGATGATCCCTTAACAGACTGATTTTATGTTTTACCAGGGGATGTTCGCTTGCATGTATTGCCATTGTTTTTCCTTTGTGAATTAATTTGTTCTGTCTTTCTTATTTACTTACTTAAACTCAATTCCGCAGTTTTTAGAAGTTGACTTTTAAAAACTATTTAAAAACATATTGTTATATAACAGGTAACAATCCTTAAATATTTACAGAAAAGTGTAAGTCTATGAAATTTAGATGTTCACAAATGTCAATAATAAAAAACTGCGGAATCGAGTTAAAGTTATTTAATTAACGTTATGTCTTTAATGTTATGTATTTAACCTTATGTATTTAACCTTATGTATTTAACCTTATGTGTTTAACCTTATGTATTTAATGATATATTTTTGTATTTAAACCCATTAAAATCAGTTTACTTCTAAACATACATGTTCTTTGAAGTGAGCGCGGCAAAGAGGTTCATAACGTTCATTTCCGCCTACTTCCACTTGCTCTCCGTCGGTCACAGCTTTTCCGCTACCATCCAGTCTAATAACAAAGTTTGCTTTGCGACCACAATGGCAAATAGTTTTCAGTTCGACTAGTTTATCTGCCCAAGCGAGTAGGGCGGCACTGCCGGAAAAGGTTTGACCCAGGAAGTCGGTGCGAATTCCGTAGGCAAGTACCGGGATATGTAATAAATCGACAACATCGGTTAATTGCTTCACTTGTTCGGTAGACAAAAATTGGGCTTCATCAATTAATACACAATCAATTTTTTGTTCCTGATGCAATTGTTCAATATCTTTGAATAAGACTGTTTTTTCATTATATAAGAGCGCATCAGCATCAATACCTAAACGAGATGCTACTTTACCTTTTGCAAACCGATCATCAATTTGGGCAGTATAGATAACGGTTTTTAATCCTCTTTCTTGATAATTATAGGAAGATTGTAATAAATGCGTCGATTTGCCGGCATTCATTGAGGAATAATAAAAATATAGTTGTGCCATAGTTTTTTTAGTGTCTTTTGTTATTGTAGTTATTGTCGTTATTAATGTTAATTGGACTAAGTTTCTCGATTATCTCAAAAAAAAGCCTTCTCATTGTTAAATGAGAAGGCTCTGTAATTCTAAACTAATTTAAGCGCCATAGGGCACCCAAATGTTTTTTATTTCGACCGATTTTCGTAAAAACAAATCAGATTCAATTTGTTTATCGTCAAACCAGTCATATTGTTTACCGTAATTTACCCAGGTACGTTTCATTGTCGCCGCTGCTTCAAATTCAACTAACTTACTGCCTTCTTCAGAGCCCCAGTACCAAAAGCCTTCAATATCATAGTGTTTAGCAAGCGTATCGGTTAAGACATCTCTGTCACCCGTGATAATATTGATAACGCCACCCGGAAGGTCGGAGGTATTTAGAATCTGATAAAAATCAGTTGCCAGCAATGCTGTCTGCGATGATGGTACAAAAATAACACGGTTACCCATCGCGATGGCGGGCATGATGGTAGAAATCATTCCTAAAAACCCTGCTTCTTCAGGAGCCACAATAGCAATGTTTCCAACCGCTTCTTTCATTGCCAGCGTTACGATACGCTGTGGTGGTGAATGGATCTGACCATCATACTTATCGGCCCAGGCAGCGCTGGTGAAAATACGGCTGATAGAAAGTTCTATTTCTTTTTTAGCATCAGCGATAGATTTGCCGGTAAGCTGAACAATACGTTTAGCGAATTCTTCAGCTCGGGCATCTAAATTTTCAGCTATAAAATATAAAACTTGTGCGCGGTTATGGGCGGTAGTGCTTGTCCAGCCACTTGCTTTATTTGCCGCTTCGACTGCATTTCTAACATCTTTTCTGCTGCCGTCAGGCACTTCTGCTATTTGTGTTCCTGCTGCATCAAACACAGGAAGGCTATAACCATTGTCTGGACGGGTTTGTTTGCCACCAATGTAAAGCTTAGGTGTACGATCAATATTGGCACTGTCTGCACTGCTTGTTTTAGCTTTTGACTTCGCCGCTTTTTTAGGCGCTGAAAGTTTGCCTAACCAGCTTTCCTGAATATATTCATAAAGTCCTTCTTTACCACCTTCACGGCCAAAACCAGACTCTCTGTAGCCACCAAATCCTGCTGAAGCATCAAACATGTTGGTACAGTTTATCCAAATTGCACCAGCTTTAATTTTAGGGGCAATATCCAGCGCTAAATTAATGTTTTCAGACCATACACTAGCCGCCAGACCATAACGGCTGTTATTGGCTATTTGAACCGCTTCAGCAGGTGTTCTAAAGGTCATTGCCACTAAAACGGGACCAAATATTTCCTGTTGAGCGACGGTAGATGCAGGCTCTACATTCGTCATTAGTGTAGGAGGGTAGTAACAACCCTTATCAGGAACAGCCTGATCTGGTTGATGCACAGTTGCACCTTCGCTGACACCAAGTGCAACCATATTTTTTATAGTGGTCAGTTGAGTCGGATCGATAATCGCACCCATATCTATTGATTTACTGAGTGAATCACCAATAACCAACTTGTTCATTCTTTGTATTAGTTTCTTCGTGAGTTTTTCAGCAATAGATTCCTGCATTAATAAGCGTGAACCCGCACAACAAACCTGACCTTGGTTAAACCAAATTGCATCGACAACACCTTCAACTACACTGTCCAGATCGGCGTCTTCAAATACCATAAACGCAGACTTTCCGCCTAATTCAAGTGATACTTTCTTACCCGTACCAGCGGTTGCTTTTCGAATAATTCGACCAACGGCAGTTGAACCGGTAAAGGCAATTTTAGCAATATCCTGATGTTCTACAATTGCCTGACCTGCAACGCCATCACCTAAAATAAGGTTGAAGACACCTTTGGGTAAATTTATTTCATCACAAATTTGAGCAAATAGAACGGCTGTAGCAGAAGTAAACTCTGCTGGTTTTAAAATTACGGTGTTACCCATAGCTAAGGCGGGCGCTACTTTCCAGGCCAACATTAATAATGGAAAGTTCCATGGAATGATTTGACCTACAACACCTAGAGGCTGATAACCGGGTAATTCAGAGTCCATCAATTGTGCCCAACCGGCATGATGGTAAAAATGTCTTGCTACCAGCGGAATATCAATATCTCTAGATTCTCTGATAGGTTTACCATTGTCTAACGTTTCTAATACTGCGAATAAACGGCTATGTTTTTGTAATTGTCTGGCCAGAGCATAAAGGTACTTTGCCCGGGCATGTCCGCTAAGTTTTTGCCATTGGGCTTGAGCTGCACTCGCTGCTTTTACCGCAGAATCAACATCTTTATCGTTGCCTCGTGCTACTTTTGCCAGTACTTCTAAATTTGCAGGGTTTTTACTGTCAAAATATTCATCCGCTTGAGACTGTTGCCATTGACCATTGATGTAGTGATCAAAAGTATTTTTTTTATCTTTTAACCATTGCATTGCAACAGAGCTGTTTTCAGATGACGGACCATATTCCATGTTAGTAAAAATCTCTTTTATTGACATAATGAATTCTCTTTAATTAGTGTTAATTATTCGGTTTTGCTTAACTGTTTATTTAATATTTTTTATTTAATATTTTTTAGTTAAGCTTAACTAATGGCGTGTCGATAGTTTGCCGAATAACTGCCAGTAACAAAGTGCTCTAACTGTCGTTCAATATCGCCCAGTAAACTGCTGGCGCCAAAACGGAATAAATGTGGATCAAGCCACTTATTACCTAATTCTTCTTTCATTAAAATCATGTATTCAATTGCTTGTTTAGCTTTTTGAATACCACCAGCAGGTTTATAACCAATGGCTATGCCTGTTAATTCGTAATATTCACGAATAGCACGCACCATCACTAAACTTACCGGTAATGTTGCGTTTACAGGCTCTTTACCGGTACTTGTTTTGATAAAGTCAGCGCCAGCCATCATGCACACCCAGCTTGCTTTGGCAACATTCGTTAATGTTGCTAAATCGCCAGTCGCTAAAATTGTTTTTATATGGGCATCTTTACAAGCATCCCGAAAGTCTTTTACTTCGTCGTATATACCTTGCCAGTCACCTGTGAGTACTTTCTCACGACTGATAACGATATCAATTTCCGCCGCACCTTCAGCAACAGAAGCTTCTATTTCCATTAGTTTGATATTGTGCGGGGATTGGCCTGCCGGAAAACCGGTTGAAACAGCAGCAATAGGAATATCGGTGCCTTTGAGTGACTCAACCGCAGTTGAAATCATATTATGATATACACAAACGGCACCAGTGGTAATATTTAACTCAGTAGCATTCAGTGCTTCGAGCAGATCTTGTCTTACAGGTTGTTTGGCTTTTTGGCAAAGTCTACGTACTTTACCCGGAGTATCATCACCAGATAATGTTGTTAGATCAATGAAGGTTATTGCTTTAAGTAACCAGGCGGCTTGATGTTGTTTTTTTACTGTCCTGCGTTTACCTATTGTTGCTGCCCGACGCTCAACAGCACTTCGATTGATGTTGATACCATTAATAAACCCTAAGTCTAATGGCATACCCGGATTACGCGGGATAGTATTGGTGTTTTTCTGCATTGCCGATTTATTGGCTACTGCGTTTTTAATGTCCTTATTTTTCATATAAGCACCTAAAATTAAATAGTTGAAAATGAGCGCTGCCAACAGAGGTTGGTTTTGCATTTTTGATTTAAGTAATGCGTCAGTGATCTGTATTCACTAACACAAAAGCAATTGAATCTTGTTCATTTACATAACTAAGTACCAATTTTATTCACTTTTACTGATTTGTGTTTTTGTTTATTTGTTTATTTATATTAATAGTTATAAATAAACGTCAGTTGTGAACAGTGAGTTGTTCCGATAACACATCATGCGTGTTATCGGTAATTGTTATTGTAAGCTCAATAAGGTTGAGCGATAAAATGTTTAATAAAATAGTTCAATGAAATTTAACGCTATAAGCTAAAGAATATGCCAGCAATTGCTGCACTCATTAAGTTTGCTAATGTAGCTGCTAACACTGCCCGCATACCCAAACGAGCAATGTCAGCTCTTCTGTTAGGAGCCATTGAACCAATACCACCTAATAAAATTGCGATAGAAGAAAGGTTAGCAAACCCACATAAGGCGAATGTAATTATTACCTGTGTAGATTCACTTAATGTATCTTTAATTTCGATGAAGTTAACATAAGCAAAAAATTCATTAACGATAATTTTTTGCCCGATAAAGCTTCCTGCTTGCAGCATTTCAGTTGTTGGTATGCCAATAATAAAAGCAAAAGGTGCGAATAAGTAACCTAAAAACCATTCAATAGTGATGCCTTCATAGCCAAATAAACCTGCAACTCCACCCACTAAGGTGTTTAATAATGCGATTAAAGCAATAAATGCAAGTAACATTGCGCCAACATTAACGGCTAGTTTTAAACCTGAAGCGGCACCAGATGCTGCTGCATCAATTACATTAATTGGTTTTTCTTCTTCTTCCGGCTCTACGTCTTCCATCGCTAATTTACTGGTTTCAGTTTCAGGCACAATTATTTTGGCCATCAATAAACCACCAGGTGCTGCCATAAAAGAGGCCGCAATTAAGTATTTTAAATCGATACCAAGTCCGGCATAGCCAGCCAAAATTGAACCAGCAACAGATGCAAGGCCACCGACCATAATGGCAAACAATTCTGATTGGCTCATTTTAGAAATATAGGGGCGGATGACTAATGGGGCCTCAGTTTGGCCAACAAAGATATTTGCAGTGGCAGATAATGATTCTGGTTTACTGGTTCTTAACAGTTTTTGTAATCCGCCACCAATAATATTGATCACGAATTGCATTACACCTAAATAATACAATACCGCAATAAGTGAAGAGAAAAAGATAATTACCGGTAACACTCTTATCGCGAAAACGAAACCTACGCCGTTACTGAACATAGCGTCTGTGCCAAGGCCACCGAATAAAAAGTTTATACCCGCTTTGGCGCTATCTATAACGGCTTGCACGCCACCTGAAATAGAGAGCAGTACATCTTTACCAAAAGGGATATATAATACAAAGGCTCCAAGTAATATTTGCAGTGCGAATGCAAAACCTACGGTACGAAAATTAATACTTTTACGATTTTTAGAAAACAAAAATGCGATGCCTAATAAAACACCGATACCTAATAAACCACGTAAAGCAGATAATTCCATATAAACCTCGTTATTAATATTTTATTGTTATTTTTTTAACTCTGTTCTTTTTGTCTAACTATGTTTTTGATTGATTTTGTTTTTTATTAACTTTGTTCTTTGTTAACTTTGTACTACTAACTTTTTTGTTAATTGTCTGATTTTGGCTTTGAGTACTTCAATTGCCATGCGGTTTT
>JABSOJ010000089.1 GCA_013216005.1 Alteromonadaceae bacterium
AAAAATCCGCTTAACTACATGTTATTAAGGTTATTTTTAATTATTTGTTTTTTATAAAATTGTACGGAATGTAGGATATATACTCAAGCTATTTGAAAATGCTTTCTCTTTCGCTCTTAAATACGCGAAGGGGAAGTAACTACATCGTCAAATCTTACTGATTTTTTTGTTTTTAAAATTAACCCCATACTCACTTTGGGATACACTTTAAAAATCATTAATTTACCAACCATTTCTTCCGGCATAACAAAATCTGAAGCATCTTTACTGTAAACAGGACCATTTCCTGTTTCGATAACACCCGGACTCTTACGTTTTATTGATAAAACATCACCTTGCAAAATGGCATGTTGGTGACCACGATTTATCATAACCACCTCTAATTTTCCAAATTCACGACCACCTGTACTAGATTTGATGATCATTCCACGAACAGATTTGTTTGCGGCCTGCATTGTAAAATATGATGGCAATAACTGTCCTTCGTTGACAGGCATAACATAATAACCTGAACGAATTCCCTGTTTAACATTATCGACATATAAAGTTGCAGGAACCTTATTATGTAAGTCACCTGCCCTGATTGCCTTTGCCGTTCCTACTAATGTCGAATAATTCCCTAATTTATCACCAGTTTGAGGATCAATGATAGCACCCCCTTTTTGATAAATGGCATAAGACTTCCCTACCTCCAGCTCACCTTTTACATAAACTTTAAAACCTTCAACACTCGATGTATAACCTTCATCACTACCAATCACATAAGGTAAAGCCTCAATTTGTTCCTCGGTAATAATACTATCGTATTTGATGTAGGGAGTGATCACACTTAGTGGAAGCGTGGTTATTGGATTTTGATCTTTTAATTGAGGTCGAACTTTAGGAGACCATTTTAAAACAGGCTTACCTTTTACGAGCATTGGTTGCCCCTGTTTGTCATAAACCAAGCTTAACTTATCACCCGGATAGATTAAATGCGGGTTTTTAATCTCCGGATTCCAACGCCATAGTTTAGGCCATAACCAAGGTTTTTTTAAAAACACCTCAGAGATATCCCACAAGGTATCACCTTTTTTAACCACATAAGATTTTGGTGCATTCGGTTTTATTGTCAGCTCGTCTGCAACAATAAACATTGAAAATGAAACGCTAAGAACTATCAATAGTATTTTTTTTAGCATGCTACCCTGCCTATTATCACGTATAAATGACGCATTTAACTTAAACCACTATTAATAATTAAAATTAATGGCTAAAATTGAAACATAACACTCTATATGAATTTTCGCGAATTCTTTATTAATAATATGACTATTTTATCCGTTTTACGATTTCCTGATGAAAAATTAAGAAAAAAAGCAAAAACTGTTGTTCAAATTGATGACAAAACCCGAACCATTGTCGATGACATGTTTGAAACAATGTACGCTGAAAAAGGTGTTGGACTGGCTGCCACACAAGTTAATATTCAACAACGCATTGTTGTTTTAGATGTTACTGAAAACAAAGAAAATCCTCTTGTTCTGATAAACCCTGAAATCATTCAAAAAAGTGAAAATACTTTTATTAATGAAGAAGGCTGTTTATCTGTCCCCGGTTGTTATGCAAAAGTTGATAGACACACCACTTGTACGGTTAAAGCACTTGATCGCAACGGTGATGAATTTACACTTGATGGGACAGAATTATTGAGTATTTGTATTCAGCACGAACTCGATCATCTAGATGGTATTTTATTTGTAGATTATTTGTCACCATTAAAGCGCCAGCGAATTAAAGCAAAATTAGAAAAAGAAGCTCGTTTAGAAAATAAATAATGCTTTAATTTATCTATAAACACAAAATAAATTAAAACAGAACAAACATAAAAACTTCAGGATAAATACTCTTGTTAAAACCATTAAATATTATTTTTGCCGGCACGCCGGACTTTGCCGCTAAGCACTTAGCCGCCCTAATCAACTCAGAGCATAATGTCCTTGCTGTATATTGCCCTCCTGACAAACCCGCCGGACGTGGCAAAAAACTTACCGCCTGCGCAACCAAAGAACTAGCTTTAGCTAACGGTATTGTTGTTGAACAACCTAAAAATTTTAAAGAACATTCAGATCAAGAAAAATTAGCTCAATACAATGCCGATGTTATGGTAGTCGTTGCTTACGGTTTACTTCTACCCGAAATTATTTTGAATTCTCCTAAATTAGGCTGTATTAACGTTCATGGCTCAATACTGCCCAAATGGCGTGGCGCTGCACCAATACAACGTTCATTGGAAAAAGGTGACGCTGAAACTGGCGTAACCATTATGCAGATGGACAAAGGCCTGGATACTGGTGATATGATCTTGACCGCCCGCTGCCCTATTACCGACAAAGATACCAGTGCAAGTTTATACGATAAATTAGCACAGCTTGGCCCAGATGCCCTCTTAAAGTCATTAACCATGATGGCTAGCGGTACTTATCCGAGAGAGCCACAAAATAACGAACTTGCGACTTACGCGGCAAAATTAGATAAAGCAGAAGCTGAGCTAAATTGGCAGTTAAGTGCCGAAGCATTAGATCGTAAAATTCGTGCCTATAACCCTTGGCCCATTACTCAATTCACCTTTTCAGAATTTATTGATGAATCAAAAACGAAAGAACATCGTATCCGAATTTGGCAGGCAAGCGTTGTTGAAACAGACAAGCAATATACTGCAGGAACGATATTATCTTCAGATAAAACAGGCATCGTGGTCGCAACTTCTCATCACGCAATACGACTTGAGATGTTGCAGCTTCCAGGGAAAAAAGCGTTATCTGCTGCTGATATTTTAAATGGTCGGGGCAATTGGTTTACTGTTGGTCAACCAATTAACGGCTCTTTATCCAACTCGTGATAAGAAAATTTATTATCTGGAACTTTCACCAGGAAAGAATATGACTATAAATATCAGAGCGTTAGCTGCTAAATGTACTTTTAACATCGTTGATAAAGGCCGAAGTCTGGCCGATGAATTACCCAGCCAGCAAGCAAAAGTTGAGGGTAAAGATAAAGGCTTGTTACAAGAAATTTGTTATGGCGTATTACGTTATTTACCTGAATTAGAACATGATGCCCAGCAACTTATTCAAAAACCTCTTACTGGAAAACAACGTGTATACCACTTTTTGATTTTAGTGGGTTTATATCAGATTAAGTATACCCGTATACCTGATCATGCTGCGGTAAGCGAAACCGTAGCAGCAACCGCTTCATTAAAAAATCGTCACCTGAAAGGGATGGTTAACGCTGTATTACGTAATTTTCAACGCAGCTTTCAACCTGACGCTCAACTTAAACAGCAACTAACAAATGATAAAAAACTTTCTGATCCCGTAAAATATAATCATCCCGGTTGGTTTATTAAAAAGCTGCAATTAGCTTACCCTGAACAATGGACTGATATTTTAGCGGCCAATCAAGAAAAACCACCAATGTGGCTCAGAGTTAATCAACAACATCACACAACAGCTGAATATATTGAATTATTAACACAGGCTGAAATAGCCCATAGATGTATAGATAAACTAACGGGTGCCATTGCCTTAGCGCAGCCAATTGATGTTAATAAACTTCCCGGTTTTTCAGACGGCTGGATATCAGTTCAAGATGCTGCAGCTCAACAAGCAGCACGTTTACTTGATTGTCAGTCAGGTGATGTAGTGTTAGATTGTTGCGCGGCTCCCGGTGGAAAAACCTGCCATATTCTTGAACAGACACCCGACATAAAAGCAATGACCGCCATTGATATTGAAGAAAGTCGCCTGGTTCGAGTACATGAAAATTTAACTCGCTTAAAATTATCTGCCAACATTATTGCTGGTGATGCTGCTGCAAATCCAGAATCCTGGTGGGACAAAGAACTATTTGATCGTATTTTACTGGATGCTCCTTGTTCAGGAACGGGCGTTATTCGCCGACATCCAGATATTAAATGGTTACGCAAAGCCAAAGATATAGATACACTAACAATTCTACAACAACAAATACTCAAAAAAACATGGTCTTTACTTAAACCCGGTGGTATTTTGCTTTATGCAACCTGTAGCATTTTGCCTGAAGAAAATAGAGAACAGATAAGTTTATTTCTTGACGAAAATAAAGATGCCAGCTTGATCGCAATTACTAATGATACAAAAGACATTGGTTGGCAGATTTTACCGTGTAATTTGCCCGATGAAAGTGCAATGGATGGCTTTTATTACGCTAAATTAATAAAATCAATTTAAAGAAAGCTTACAAATTATGAAAATAATAATAATTGGCGCAGGACAAGTCGGCGGAACTCTTGCTGAAAATTTAGTGGGTGAGCGTAATGAAATAACGCTGATTGACACTAATACCGAAACCTTACGGGAATTACAAGACAAAATGGATCTGCAAGTTGTTACAGGCAATGGCAGTCACCCCGAAATTCTAAAAAAAGCCGGCGCTGAAGACGCAGACATGATCATTGCTGTAACTAACGACGATTCAACTAATATGATCGCATGTCAAATTAGTTATTCTCTTTTTCATACAGCGAGGAAAATAGCCCGTATTCGTTCTTCGCAAATTTTAAAATACCGAAAACAGTTATTTGATAATAAACATGTCCCTGTTGATCATGTTATCGCACCTGAAGACCTTGTTACCCGAGATATAGCAAGACTGATTGATTATCCGGGTGCACTACAAGTGCTTGAATTTGCTGGTGGTAAAGTAAGTTTGGTGGCGGTAAAAGCTTATTACGGCGGTTTATTGGTTGGCCACGCCCTTTCCACATTAAAAGAGCATATTCCTAATGTTGATACCCGGGTTGCTGCAATTTATAGAAACGGAAAACCTATCAAGCCGCTAGGCACGACTGTTATCGAAGCTGATGATGAAGTGTTTTTCATTGCTGCAAGCATTCACATTCGTGCAGTTATGAATGAGCTACAAAAGTTAGAACCCGCTTACAAACGTATAATGATCGCTGGTGGCGGTAATATTGGTGCTGGTCTCGCCCGCATATTAGAAAAAAACCATCAAGTTAAATTGGTTGAACGTTCACTAAAAAGAGCAACACATCTCGCTTCTGAATTAAGAAATACGTTAGTTTTTGCCGGAGATTCTTCCGATCAGGAACTATTGTTAGAAGAACACATTGACCAGTTTGATGTTTTTATTGCTGTAACCAATGACGATGAGGCTAATATTATGTCGTCATTGTTAGCCAAACGCCTTGGGGTACGCAAAACAATGGTGTTAATACAACGTAGTGCCTATATTGATTTAGTACACGGCAGCACGATTGATATTGCCATATCCCCTCAACACGCAACGATTTCAGCATTACTTACCCATGTTCGTAAAGGTTCTATTGATAATGTTTATAGCTTACGAGGTGGCTCGGCAGAGGCGATAGAAATAGTTGCAAAAGGTGATGAAAATTCATCAAAAGTTGTTGGTCGTGCCATTAAGTCACTCAAATTACCTGCTGGCACAGCAATTGGTGCAATTGTTCGTGGTGAAGAGGTATTAATTGCTCATTCCAATACGGTGATCATGGCAGAAGATCATGTAATATTATTTATGGTTAATAAACACTATATTTCTGAAGTTGAAAAACTGTTTCAAGTCAGTGCTATTTATTTTTAGTAAAGCTTATGTTTTAACAACCGACATAATTTATAGTTTTCAACAAAATAATTAACCTGAACTCGGGTGCTCAATGTTCCCCTTTTTCCAATTCTTTGCGTTAAAACGTCGATAAATAGCCCGCTATTCATAAACGTTTTGCCTTGATAATCGAAAAATTGAAACATTGAGTAAGGATTTAATGTTACACCGTTATTCTGTGATTTACGGGTCTCATTAACTTATTGATTTTGCTGAAACAACAAGTACACATTATCCCGAATTCAAGTTAACTAAATATTTCATAGATTATATCGGTGGTTATAGTATTCTCGGTTAATAGCGCCAAAACGCAGGAGTAAACAGTACTAGTAAAGTAAAAATTTCTAAACGACCAAAAAGCATTGCTACGATCAAAACCCATTTACTAAAATCACCTATATCAGCATAACTTGCCGCTACACCACCCAACCCAGGACCTAAATTATTTAAACAAGCAGCCACAGCGGTAAAAGCGGTTAAATCATCCATACCTGCAGCCAGTAATAACAACATGCAAACGATAAACACCGCAGCATAAGCTGAAAAGAAACCCCAGATAGCTTCTACAACCCTATTAGGCAACGCTTTTTTGCCCAGCTTAATGGTAAAAATAGCTCTTGGATGGATTAACTTATGAAGTTCACGTAAACCTTGCAGATAAAGTAAAACAACTCGTACCACCTTCATACCACCACCAGTACTGCCGGCACAACCACCAACAAAACTAGCAAAAATCAGTAATAAAGGTAATAACGTTGGCCAATCAGCAAATGATGTCGTTGCAAAGCCAGCGGTAGTGCTAATAGAAACCGACTGGAACAAAGCTTGATCTAGAGCAACATCAGCATCTTGAATTGTTCCTGTATTTATCAGTACAACAAAGCATATTAAAGTTAATACCAACTGAAAAACAATAAAGACTTTAAATTCAGGATCGTATAAATAAGTTTTTATTGAACGCCCGTGAACAGCTGAATAATGAAGCGCAAAATTAACCCCTGCAACCAGCAGGAAAAAGACACAAACTAAATTAATTACCGGACTATCAAAATATCCCATACTGGCAGTATGAGTAGAAAAACCGCCAATTGCGATAGTAGAAAAGGCATGACAAATAGCATCAAACAATGACATACCTGCTAACCAATAAGCGGTTGAACACGCCACTGTTAATGAAAAATAGATATACCACAAGTGTTTTGCAGTGTCGGCTATTCGAGGCGTCATTTTTGAATCTTTCACCGGACCGGGGGTTTCTGCCCGATATAACTGCATACCGCCAATACCTAGCATGGGTAATACCGCCACGGCTAAAACAATGATCCCCATACCTCCCAGCCATTGCAATTGCTGACGATACCATAGTACTGCGTGAGGCAAACCATCTATTTCTTTAAGAATTGTAGCCCCTGTTGTTGTTAAACCTGAAAAAGATTCAAAAAAAGCATCTGCAACAGAAAGTTCTGGCTTCTCTAACAACAATAATGGCAGAGCCGAAAAACTCGCTAAAACAACCCAAAAAAGCACGACAATAAGAAAGCCTTCCCGCGCGCGAAGTTCCCCTTTATTATCTTTATTTGGATACCAGGAAAAAAGACCTGCCACTAAACAGAAAACAAAGGACATTAAAAAAGAAACACCGCCACCATCACGGTAAAGAAGAGCAACTATTGCAGGAGGCAACATGGTTACACTAAGTAAAGTAACCAATAGCCCTAAAATTCGGATTATATTTTTATATTGCACGTTTTATTATTTTTTCTTTTTGTTATTTTATACCCAAGCCACTGGGAAATAATTAATTATTCTAGTTAAATGCTAAAATCATTTTTCAACATTATCAAATCCTTCCGACAACTTTTTCAATTTAAGCTGCCCTGCTGATATCGTTGTTAACTGTTGCTGTACCTGATTCAACTTTTCGTCTGGCAAGGCTAACGTTAAAAATACACTCTCAGTGTAGTCTTGTTTAAGTACTTCACAGTCCATTTGTTCAAGTAAATGCAAAACATCATTAACCTGCGTATATTGGCATGCTAACGTTTTGTGCACCATAGGTATTTTAGTTTTCGTTTCTAAAATAGTCAGTGCTTGTCGAACACTCCCCCCGTAGGCACGTTGCAAACCTCCCGTACCTAACTTTGTTCCGCCAAAATATCTCACTACAATAGCGCAAACCTGACCTACATCACTTCCTTGCAACACCGATAACATTGGCCTGCCGGCAGTCCCTGATGGCTCTCCATCATCAGAAAACCCATACATTTGACTATCGCCAGGTTTACCAGAAAGAAACGCATAACAATGATGATTGGCTTGCGGGTGAAGTTGCTGCAAATCTTTAACTTGCTCTTTAGCTTCAGCTGGTGAGGTACACGGATACAAATAACAAATAAAACGACTGCGGTTAACAATGGTTTCATCAACCACTTCATTAACCGCAACAAGGTAAGATTTCGACATAATAATTTATTTATACCTGCTAATTTTGATTGTAAAAATAAAGCTCTGTTCCTTCACTCTGTTGTTACTACGGTAATTCATTGATTTACAAATTTTTAATGTCTTTTGAAAAATCGACTAAAAAATCGCTGGAGAGCTTGTTATATAAGCCTTTAGCAAAAATAAAAAAAAGGGACAACAATGTTATGGAACAGAGCCAAAAATAAACATTTACCTTACTCTTAACCATAACCATAACCTTACTCTTAACCTTAGTTAAACCCATTCGATTGATTCTACTCATTCAAACCAGCAAGGCGTGTCATGTTTTCGTTATGTGATTGATGCACAATAATATTATCTTCAATACGAATACCACCAAATTGACGCATTTCATTTACCTGTTGCCAATTTACCATTTTACCATGCTCTGACTGTTGCAAAGTTTCTAACAATGAATCAATAAAATACAAACCTGGTTCAATAGTAAATACCTGATTGGCTTCAATGACTCTTGACGATCTTAAAAATGGATGTTCTGCCGGGGAATTTACATGTGTACCACGTTCATCAGCCATAAAACCTGCCACATCGTGAGTTTGTAATCCTAAATGATGACCTAAACCATGTGGAAAGAAGGTTGATATAATGCCCGTTTCTACTGCAGTATCAACATCAACATTTATAAAATCAAATTCGTTCAAAACATTACCGATATCCCGATAAGTCGCAATATGCAAATCAACATAACTAACGCCCGGTTTTAAACCATCTACCGCATTCAGCATAAGCTGATCCATACGGGCAATCAGTTCAGCAAACTTATCTTTTTTAAATGAATATGTACGGGTAATATCTGAAGCATAACCATTAAAATTTGCGCCTGCATCAAGCAAAAATGAACGGTGTACTTGTGGCACCGCTCTTTCTAAAGCGGTGTAATGTAAAATTGAGGTACTTTCATTCAAAGCAACAATATTACCATATGGTGTTTCGCTATCTGTATGATGTGTCGCCTTTAAATATGTTTGTTGAATGTCAAACTCTGATGCACCATTTAAAAAGGCTGCTTTTGCTGCTTTATGCCCTTTTACGGCAATTACATTAGATTGACGCATACATTCATGCTCGTAAGGCGTCTTGTAGGCTCTGTGATAATGTAAAAAGTTTAATAATGGCTCAGAGTTAATGTTTTCAAAACCAAGTGCTCTAGCCACTTCAATATGACTACCAATGTAGGCATAACCTTTTTTATCATAAGGTAATAATTTATCCACATCGCTGGCATTGGTTAATATTTTTATATCGAAAAATTCATTCCAATAATTATCTCCGAGCTCTACCACTTTATGCCAAAAATCTACCGGCTGATAATAAATCAGGGTTGGTTTGTCTTTACCATTAATAATTAACCAACTATTAGGCACATCAACTAAGGGTAACCAATGTTTAAAGTGTGGGTTCACCTTAAACGGATAACCGTAATCATCAAGGAAAACTTTAATTTCTTGGCCAGAATGAATGACTATTCCGTCTAAATTCTCACGGGATAACGCCTTTTTACTACGGTGTTGTAATTCAGCAATATGCGCTGGATAAAGTGTGGTTAAGTTTGTCATTTAAGCTCTGCCCCGATTTTTTTATTATCTTATCATACCAAATAAAGCAGTAAAGTTAGCAATACAAGCCGATTGTTTTTTTAACTGCAACATAACCAACTCCATTAATTAATTGAAAAATCAATCACTAATATCCATTTGAATAAGTTCATCAAACAAGGAACCTTTTTGCCCTACTTTTAACTGATATATTTGCTGATACGCTAAAACACTTTTAACGTAATCTCTTGTTTCTTTAAAAGGGATAGTTTCAATCCACATGTCTGCGGGTAATGAATCAGCCCCCTTTAACCAGCTCTTCACCCGATAAGGACCCGCGTTATATGATGCAGTTGCTAAAATTGCATTGCCTTTATTTTTATCTAATAACTGGCGTAAATATTTAGTGCCTAAATTAATGTTATTTTTAGCCATCAATAAATAGTTTTTCGATAATGAACGGCTTTTCAGCTGTTTTGCCGTACGTGGCATTACTTGCATCAACCCTTTTGCCCCGGCATGTGAATAGGCATCAGGCATAAAAGAGCTTTCTCTGCGGGCAATAGCAAATGTCCATGCCGGATTAACTTTGTTTTTATTTGAGTAATGGTGTATTTCATCGTCAAACGCCAATGGGAATCGTAAATCAACGTCATCTAAATAACCTACTTTTGACAAAGTAAATATAGCTCTATCGAACCATTTTACTCCATGTGCTATTTTCGATGCCATTAATTTTTGCCTATCGTTTAATTGGCTCAACCAATAATTCCATTCTCGTCTTGCCTGGTTATACCGTTTTAAATAAAAAAGTTCAAAGGCTCTTTTAGCTGCTGGGTTTGTTAATAATGCTTGTTTTTCTTCTTCGGTAAAAACTAAAGGCTTGTCTTGCAAATTAACTTTTTTATCAAGATGGCTGGCAGCTAAAAAGCCATAATAATGTCGCTTCTCTGCCAATTCCGCTAAAATTTCCTGACCTTTATTTATTTCATCCGTTAATACTAAACTACGGCCATACCAATATTTCCATTGCAAGTCATCCTTATGATTTACTGGCAAAACTTCAAGCTCTTTCTTGATAGACAGCCAATCATGGCTTTTTAACGCATTGGCAATACGCCATTGAATAACACTGCCATCTATAAACGACTCATCAACCTGATATAACCAATATTTTGCTTTTTTATGATTTTTGCTCGCCAAAGCTAAGGCAAATTTCAATGTG
This sequence comes from Alteromonadaceae bacterium, assembly GCA_013216005.1. Lineage (GTDB taxonomy): Bacteria > Pseudomonadota > Gammaproteobacteria > Enterobacterales > Alteromonadaceae > JABSOI01. The sequence goes on from JABSOJ010000089.1 coordinate 10,933, forward strand.
ATCTGTTGTTTTTGCTGCTCAGTAAAGGGGAATGCTTTCACTGCTTCATCAAATATAGCTAAAGCCCTCTCTGGTCGTCGCCAAATAAGTCTCTTTAAGCCATAACTAAATATTTCAGCTTCTTTTGCCGACTTATTTTTAAATCGATTTAATTTAATAAAATAAGCCGGATCACGACGTACTTTATGCCATAAAGTGCCAAGGTATTGTTCAGACTTTGGCAATAGCTTTGTTAAATATGGCAATAATGTATGTTTACCGCCATCAGCAGCCAAAGCAATTCTTTGCCATATTACATCAGCAGTGCGATACCCTGCTTTTTGCCACTTTTTAAATAATTTATCACAAGCTTTAGGTTGCGATTTTCCAACAACCCACAACTTTGTGACTTTCGGTAATATTAATTGCGGATTTGCACCAAAATTTAATTTAAATTTCAGGTAATTACAATTTAGCTCTGCTGAGTTTGTCGGTTCAAAAAACTTAATAAACAATGCTTGTCTATCTCGTTTGGCTAGATAGTTAAGCCATTTTTTTCTTAATGGCCAATCAAGAGGTGTGCCTTTATAGCTTGATAAAAACTTTTCTATTTCATCAACCTGGGACAAACTTATTTTATGTATTAACTTTTGCTGATCTAAATAAGGTTGTAACGGATAATAGTGTAATTGGTTATACAATAATTTATAACGACTTGAATTCGACTGCCAAACTTGCTTCTCAGCCTTTAAAAAAGTTTTGCGCAGCATTACATCTGACGCACTCACATTGAAAGTAAAACTAAAGAAAATAGAAATAAAGAAAAGGTGTAAAAATTTCACCCGAACAACTAACGGACGTTCCATATAAAAAACCTTTGGAGATATAAAAATAGTGGTCTAACGTTGAACTTCGATTATTCTCTAATTAAGCGAAAAGCAAAGTAGTAGCGATAAAAAATTGGGCACCAATCATTCGGGGTAACAATTGAAATAAAAAGTCTAAGGAGAAAACGCTAAAACCTGCGACAATTAATTTGACGAAAAAACAATCAAAGATTTTAATATGTCGATTCTGAATCAAACATCGCTCAACTCCTTAGACAAACACCATCTTCTCTTAAATTCACTCAATTGCCAAGCTTATGGTGATATTACTAAAGTATCATCTGAGTTTAATGTTTCCAGAAAAACAGTTTATCGTACCCGTGAGGCCGGATTAAATGCTGTAAATGGAGCCTGTAAAGGATTCTGTGTAACTGCCAATTTTATACAAAGTCCTTTAAACGGTCTTCGAACTCTATCATAAATCTATTCAAGGCCATTTTCCAGTTCCTTATGGGCATTGTCCATTTTTTAGACGCATTTTCTATTGCTAAATAAACCACTTTTTTAGCTGCATCATCCGTTGGAAATAACTTACGTTTTTTGATGGCTTTACGAATTACACTATTTAATGATTCAATCGCATTGGTCGTATAAATCGCTTTCCTGATATCTCTGGGGTAAATAAAAAGTGTATTTAAATTATCCCAATTAGCACGCCAAGAACGGCTGATTTGTGGATACTTACCGTCCCAGCGTGCTTCAAAGTTTTCAAGGGCTATTAAGGCTTCTTCCTCAGTAATTGATTGATAAATTAGTTTTAAATCAGTAGTAACGGCTTTGTAATCTTTCCAGGGAACATATTTCATCGAATTACGCACCATATGAACGATACAGAGCTGAATTTGAGTGTTGGGATAAACAGTATTAATTGCTTCAGGAAAACCTTTAAGTCCATCGACACAAGCAATAAGGATGTCATTTAAGCCACGGTTATGCATTTCTGTTAGCACATTAAGCCAAAATTTTGCCCCTTCATTTTCTGATATCCACATGCCAAGCAACTCCTTATGACCTTCAAGGTTTACACCAAGTGCCAGATAAACTGCTTTGTTTATGACGTGTTTGTCTTGTCTGATT
>JABSOJ010000090.1 GCA_013216005.1 Alteromonadaceae bacterium
TGAGGGAAAACCTCATGCACGGAATCGAAGAGGGGCCGTTGGATAAGCTATGCGAAGCCTGCGGCCTACTCTACATATAGACAACTATTTTAAGCGTGGGAATAAGATGAATAATGAAACATTAATACGGCACTTTTCTAAAGGAGTTGTATTCTCTGTTTATTTGTTAATATTGTGTTGTTTTGTCTGTTTATCCAAAGCTACTTCAGCCGAAATTTCGGGTAAGTTATCAAGCTCGCAAGAACTGAGATACCCGGGCAAAGATCGGTTTTTATTAAGTGGGCAATACTATGCGGCAGCTAAACAGGCGACAGGTCAGTTCTCGGACGATGAACAAGCCGCTGGAGTTTTGTTATTACATGATTGTGAGCACGATAGCCGAAGCTATAGTTATTTAGGAAAATCCTTATCTGAAAAAGGATTACATGCTTTTGCGATAGATTTTCGTGGTTATGCCAATAGTGCTGACGATATTTTTTCCCGTAAAAATATTAAAAAGAAGGCTCAAAATATTGCAGCGTATCAAAAAGAGATGGTAAGACTGACGGCTTATTGGGGGGACGATGTATTGGCGGCTCATAATTTACTACGGTCTAAGGTTGATAAACACAAAGGGATTGCTGTGGTGGCTAGTGGTTGTTCGGTTAATTATGCTGTTAGCTTGGCGGAAAAGGTAAAAGTTGCATTTTTAGTGGTTGTTAGTCCAGAAATGAACTTTGCTGCAAAAGAACGTTATAAAAATTTATTGGATATACCGACCTATTTTATTTATTCAACTGATCATCTTGAAAGCTTTAATACAACAAAAGAACTCTTTAGCTGGAATGGTTCAGATAAAACTAAAGCGCAGGTTTTTAAAGGAAGTCGTGTCGGTAATACATTATTGAAGAAGACTTATCATTTAGAAGAAGATATTGCACAATGGTTAAAATATAGCTTAAGTCGATAAGCGATGCAGATAGTAGAAGTAGATCATAACTGTTAAGTAATCTATACACTTTTAGCTTAGTTGTTTTCTGATTACATTTCTGACTGTAACCCAGATAATCGTACAATAGCGCCAATTTCATTGTGCCTGACTAGGCAAACATAGTCAGGGAAAAAGCAACTAAACAAAATAATAAATAGAGGCGTTTATGTCATCTCACAGCTCATCAGCTAATTCATCAAGTTTTTATTCACACCTGCAAAGCGAAATAGATCAAGTCAAAGAAGACGGGTTGTATAAAGCAGAGCGTGTTATCACTACAGCACAACAAGCAAAAATTAAGGTAAGTTCAGGAGAGCAGGTCATAAATTTTTGTGCAAATAATTATTTAGGATTAGCGAACCATCCAAGCTTAATAGCTGCCGCTAAAAAAGGGTTAGACGAACATGGTTTTGGTATGGCGTCGGTTCGTTTTATTTGTGGTACTCAAGACATTCATAAAGTGCTTGAAGAAAAGCTCAGCGTTTTTTTAGGAATGGAAGACACTATTCTCTATTCTTCATGTTTTGATGCCAATGCAGGATTATTCGAAACATTATTAGGTCCAGAGGACGCTATTATCAGTGATTCATTGAATCATGCGTCTATTATTGATGGCGTGCGTTTATGTAAAGCAAAACGGTATAGATATGCTAATAACGATGCTGCTGCTCTTGAGCAACAACTAATTGCAGCAGATGCAGCAGGCGCTCGTTTTAAACTTATTGCTACTGACGGTGTATTTTCTATGGATGGTGTAATTGCCAACTTAAAAGCTGTTTGTGATTTAGCCGATAAATACAACGCGCTAGTAATGGTTGACGATTCTCATGCCGTTGGTTTTGTTGGTGAACAAGGTCGTGGCAGTCATGAATACTGTGACGTCATGGGTCGTGTTGATATTATCACTGGCACGCTAGGTAAGGCTATGGGTGGAGCTTCTGGTGGTTTTACTTCAGGTAAGAAAGAAGTTATTGAATGGTTACGTCAACGTTCTCGTCCTTATTTATTTTCTAATTCACTTGCTCCGGCAATTGTTAATGCTTCAATTCAGGTCATTGAGTTGCTAGCCAATGGTGGTGAATTAAGACAAACCTTGAAAAATAATGCGGTTTATTTTCGAACTAACATGGAAGCGGCTGGTTTTACCTGTGCGGGTGCTGATCATGCCATAGTGCCGGTAATGTTGGGTGATGCTAAAGTTGCGAGTGAAATGGCGAATCAATTATTGAATGAAGGGATTTATGTTATTGGTTTTTCTTTCCCTGTCGTACCAAAAGGGCAAGCTCGCATTCGTGCCCAAATATCTGCAGCGCATACTAAAGAGCAATTGGACAAAGCAATTGCTGCTTTTATACGTATTGGTAAAGCCATGCAAATTATTGATTAGGAAAGAGTGATGAAATCATTAGTTAAATTAAAAGCAGAAGAGGGTATTTGGCTGACCAAAACCCAACGACCTAAAGTTGGTCATAATGATTTGTTGATCAAAATTAAAAAAACCGCTATTTGTGGTACAGATATTCATATATATAACTGGGATGATTGGGCAAAAAAAACTATTCCGGTTCCAATGGTTGTCGGGCATGAATATGCAGGTGAAGTTGTCGGTATCGGGCAAGAGGTAAAAGGCTTTGAAATAGGTGATCGTGTCTCTGGAGAAGGGCATATTACCTGTGGACATTGTCGAAATTGCCGTGGCGGACGAACACATTTATGCAGAAATACCGTAGGGGTAGGTGTTAATCGCGCGGGTGCATTTGCTGAATATTTAGTGATACCCGCTTACAATGCATTTAAATTACCGGATGAAATACCTGACGATTTAGCGGCAATATTTGATCCGTTTGGCAATGCGGTACATACAGCTTTATCGTTTGATCTCGTTGGAGAAGATGTTTTAATAACTGGCGCTGGTCCTATTGGTATTATGGCAGCAGCGGTTGCTAAACATGTTGGGGCCAGACACGTGGTTATCACCGATATTAATCAATACAGATTAGATCTGGCGAAAAAAATGGGTGCCACCCGCACGGTTGATGTCAGTAAAGAAAATTTAACTGATGTAATGGCTGAAATAGGAATGACCGAGGGTTTTGATGTCGGTATGGAAATGTCTGGCGTTCCTATGGCTTTTACTAGCATGTTGGAAAACATGAATAATGGCGGAAAAATTGCTATGTTAGGTATTCCAGGTAATGATATGGCGATTGATTGGAGCTTAGTTATTTTTAAAGGGCTTACAATCAAAGGGATATATGGACGTGAAATGTTTGAAACCTGGTATAAAATGGTCAGTTTGATCCAATCAGGTTTAGATTTATCGCCGATTATCACCCATAATTATAATATTGATGATTTTCAACAAGGTTTTGACATGATGCGTTCGGGTCAGTCAGGTAAAGTTATTCTTAATTGGGAATAAAATTAATAGGAAAGGTATACTACCAGTTCCATTAATCAGTGGAATTGGTATGCACACAAATTGGGAGCAATAAAGTGTCGGAACAATCAGTAGAAAATTTTAAACATATGCAAATAAACGAGTTACATGACGCCTCAACAGATATTGTCGTGGTAGATATTCGTGATGCAGCGGCATTTCAGGCAGGGCATATTCCTAACGCGATTCATTTAACAAATGAAACGATGGCTGATTTTTTACGCGAGGCTGATTTTGATATGCCCGTGGTGGTTTGTTGTTATCACGGTATTTCCAGTCAGCAAGCAGCACAGTTCTTAATAACTCAGGATTTCACGGATGTTTATTCGTTAGATGGCGGTTTTGTCCAGTGGCAAGCCCAATATCCTGAACAAATTGAACGTTAAGAAATAGCATATGTTGAAAAATAACTTTCGTGCTTTAGTTCGTATTGAACAACATAACGTTGCTTTGCTTTTTACTAATTATTTGGCAAGCATCAACATAAATGCGCATATTGAAAATGAAGATGAAGCTTATGTTATTTATTGTAATGAAAGTTTGTTTGAACAGGCAAAGCAAGAATTTGATCAATTTATACAGCAGCCTTTTTCGCCAAAATATCAAAAAGCAGCGTGGGATAACGGTGTCGTCAGCCAAGTTTCCCATAATGGTCCATCGCTTTTACAGATCTTTCGTGAACAATTTTTAGCACATGCAGGCTTGGTTACTTTAATTACTTTTGCCGTGTGCTGGATAATTTTTTTATTACGTGAAATGGGCTTTGGACCATCCATCTTTGAAATAATTAAGTTTTATCCCACTCTTTCGTCAGATGCTTTATTACAAGAGCCTTATCGGTTAATTGGTCCAGCTTTTTATCATTTCTCCTGGTTACATATTGTTTTTAATACAATGTGGTGGTGGTATTTGGGGGGGAGTATTGAAAAAGTTATGGGCAAGTGGCAGTTGCTTAATATTCTATTGATCTCAGCTATTATTTCTAACATTGCTCAATTTCTGGCATCGGGAAATAATTTTGGAGGTTTATCCGGCGTTGTTTATGCGTTGGTTGGTTATGTTTGGTGGATGAAATGGCTAGTCCCTGAAAAAGGTTTAGAGATATCTAAATCCATCGTAGGTTTTTTGATATTTTGGATAGTGTTGGGTTATATGGAAATTTTACCTATTAATATGGGTAATACATCTCATTTATCGGGCTTGATTTGTGGCTGTTTGTTAGCATTGTTTTATGCAAAAATTTCTAATACTAAGTTATTTAGTACTAATTAGTGCTCATCTAAAAACGAATGTCTACTGCGGACGTTTCACGGGTACAATTTAAATACCATTGGATCGTCCAAGCTACGACCCTGTTTCTGGACGGACACTAATTAAGTTAGTTATCCAACCACTGAGTAAAAAGTAATTTCTTTATTAAAGGTTGACCGGTTTCTTTTATTAATAAGCTTTTTACTTTTTTCTCGCATAGATCTTGTATTTCGTATCGTCCATTTATAGATTTTACTTTTGACTCTGGTTGCTGACCAATAATATCAATTATCGCGTCTCTTAACAAAGGAGAGTGATGCTCTACGACATTATAATTTGATGAGTTTTCGATCATTAACTCTACGGTTAATCGTACGTAACCCATTTTCTTTTTTACAGCAACGTAGTTTGTAACTATGTCAGGTTCGAAACCAAAATAGGCATACTCGTAAGCATTAGCTTGATTAGTGACAGGCAGAATAAACAGCAATGCGAAGAAAGTGATGATTTTTTTCATTTAAGTCAAACTCGTTATATGGTCGAATTAGTTACTCTATTGTTAATGATAACCTGCTTTTTGTCTTTGCAGATGAATAATTGAAAATTATTTTACATTCTTATGACTTTATAATTAAAACCCTGTTTATTTAGCTTCAATAACTTATGTTATGATGTGCATGTTTTAGGATATTAGTTGTTTTAGGTATGAATGAGATACACCCATTATTCCCCGTTAATTTAGTTGCTAATTGGCAGCATGTTTCGTCTTTTCAATTGGATGATATGTTAGCTGATTGGTTGCTGGATCCAAACTCACTAACAGAACGATTTAAGAGGCATAGTCAGGATTTTAGAATAGAAGTGCTTGGTCAGCGAGTTGAATCTTGTTCTGAGCTTGAGGCAAATAGAGATATTAAAGCCGGAGAGTCAGTATTGGTCAGAGAAGTTTTGCTTTATTGTGATGGCACTCCACATGTTTTTGCCCGTAGTTTATTACCCTTATCAAGCCTAACGGGAGAGCAGCAACATTTGGCAAACATAGGTAACCAATCCTTGGGGCAGGTTTTGTTTAAAAACCCTGATCTGGAACGGAGAAATATTGAAATTTCACTTTTTAAAGGTCCAAGTGATTTGACAAAGCTTATTCAAAGCTTAAATTTACCGACTCAAAAATTATTATGGGGAAGACGTTCGCTGTTTTATTTACAACAAAAACCCCTAATGGTAGCGGAAGTTTTTTTACCTGGAACTTTTGCTTATAATGCTTTGGCGAAAAAGAAAAATGACAGTTTAACTTATGATTTATATTAGAAAAAAATGGCAAGGAATTAAACAAATCACCCGGATGGATAAACCCATTGGAACGTATTTGTTGTTATGGCCTACGTACTGGGCGTTGTGGATTGCGGCTGATGGTTTTCCCAATTTGCATATCTTATTGGTTTTTACCTTGGGCGTTTTTATGATGCGCAGCGCAGGCTGTGTTATTAATGACTTGGCTGATAGAAATATTGACGGCCAAGTTAAAAGAACAGAACAACGACCATTAATTTCTGGTCTTATTACCACTAAAGAAGCCATTGTTTTATTCGTTTTTTTATTAGCCGTATCATTATCGCTGGTATTGACCTTAAGTTGGTTCACTATCCAATTATCTTTTGTTGCGGTTGGTTTAGCTATTTCGTATCCCTTTATGAAGCGGTATACCCATTTTCCTCAGGTTGTTTTAGGTGCAGCGTTCAGTTGGGGTATGATCATGGCATTTGGTGAATTTATGGGAGAGGTTCCCCCCGTAGCCTGGTTGTTATTCAGCGCCAATGTGCTGTGGACTGTGGCGTACGACACGATGTACGCGATGGTTGACCGAGACGATGATTTACGTATAGGAGTAAAATCAACGGCGATATTATTTGGAAAACATGATAAACGTATTATCGGTTTTTTACAGTTCATGACCTTGGGTTTGTTATTAGTCGTGGGAGAATTACTTACCTTTGGCTGGCCGTATCAACTTTGTTTAGTTATTTCTGCCGGATTCTTTTGTTATCAACAACTTTTGATTGTTGATCGTCAGCGGGATAAATGTTTTCAAGCCTTTTTAAATAACCATTTCGTTGGATTAGTGATTTTTGTTGGTGTCTTTATTGAATATCTTTGATGTTTATTGAAAACGGCGATGTCTTGTTAAACAGTAAGACTGAAATGAGGTTGGGTCATATGGAAAATGACCCAAAAAGAAAAATTAATCAGAATGCATATTAACTGTTTGGTGCGCTACAAGTTGATTGTATAACCCGTTTTTGAGTTGGCTAAGTTGGTTATGAGTACCTTGTTCTTATACCTAGGTAACCCATCAATGAGAATTAGTGGGAAGGTAATCAGCGAATAATACTTTGCAATACCTCAATATCCACAAGATTGATAACAATAGCTTTTAAGTTGGCAAGCGCTTCGGTATCAACTAATTTTCCATCATTATCTACGCTAAGATATCCTTGTTCTTTCATGGCATTGATTAAAGTCGCTTGGGCCTTTTTGTCGATAAATTCAGGGGCATTAATATTATTTAATACCGAAAGCCGTTTAGCGATAGCAACGATTTTTGTTTCCAGATCTTTTTTGCTTATTGGTGCCAAACGACTACTTAAAGAAGTGATAATAGCAAAGCGCTGCATGGTTTCATCAATAATGTCACCCATGATACGTACATTCATACGGAGTTGATTATTGTCCTTGAAAGTGTCAGTGGTTGTGTTGTCAATTGTGTAATTCAGCGACCAAAAACCAGCTTTACTTTGTTTAACCATATTAATTTTAGCAAGGGCATCAAGCACCGATATTACTTGTTTCTCTATGTGTAAATCTGATTGCCATAAATAGAGTTCAGTCTTGATTAACGCCATTAATTTCTGGGTGTTTTCTATTAATTCTAGCTGACTGATTTTAACTTTTCGATCTAGCATTCTGCAAAGCAAAGAAGGTAAAACAAAACAGTGCAAAATATTATTGCGGTAATAACGCATTTCCAATATTGCGGAACCTGTAAGAGAAATAATGTCACCAAAGCTGTCAACATTAACGGTAACTTTGCCTAATAAAATTGTCTGTTCAAGTAATTCTTTTCCTGATCCCTCTGGTATGGTCACCTGTTCGCTATAAGGCGCTTCTCTTTGTAGCATTAAAAAGAAATCGAGTTGTTTTTCAAGATCTGTTTTTGATAAAGCTTTATTGTCTGTGGCATGTAAAATTAACGCGATTAAAGCCACTGAATTTAATGCAGCTGACTGATTAATATGCGTCATTACCTGATGAGCTAATACATTAACACTGGGGGTCAACCAGTTAGGTTTTTGAGGATTAATCGCATCAATATCATTTTTCCAGTGGGGAACCTGCTGATTAAGAAATTGATTAATATTAATTGGCTGGCCAAAATTAACATAACCTTTTCCGTAGTCTCTCAGATTTCTAATGGCTTTAATAACGCCAAAAATAGATTCACCTTTCTTTTGGCTGCCACTGAGTTCTTTGTGATAAGTACCCACTTCCATTACATGTTCATAGCCAATATAAACGGGTACTAACGTTAAAGGCCGATCAATTCCGCGCAATAAACTTTGAATGGTCATCGCCAACATACCGGTTTTAGGCGCAAGTAATCTGCCTGTTCTGCTTCGCCCGCCCTCTGTGTAGTATTTAACAGGATAACCACGTTCGAATAATAAGCCTAAGTATTCACGGAAGATGGTGGAATACAACCGGTTACCTTTGAAACTGCGGCGGATGAAAAATGCCCCTGCTTTACGGAAAATAGGACCAGCGGGCCAAAAACTCAGGTTGATTCCTGCTGCGATACGAGGAGTAACTAACCCTTCATTATAAATAACATAAGTGAGTAATAAATAATCCATATGGCTTCGATGGCAAGGTACATAAATAATTTCATGTCCATCGTGTGCTACTTCTCTCAATACTTCAGCATTGTTAATTTCAATACCGTTATATAAACGTTTCCATAACCAATTGAGTACCCTTTCAGCCACACGTACAACTGAATCCCTATAATCACCGGCTATTTCATTCATTATTGCCAGCGCACGTTTTTTGATTAAAGTTTCACTCTGACCTTTATTTTCTACTTCATCAGCGATCAAACGTTTTATTGAAGGGTTGGCAAATAATGCATTGAACATTTGTTGGCGGTCCATTAACCGTGGACCTGTTACGGCAATGGTTTGACGATGAAAATGAAAACGGGCTACCCGTATTAAATTACGGGCAGTGGTTTGATCATGACCATGTTTATCTGCCATCAAACGAAACGATAATGCTTCACTGAAACGTATTAAAGTATTGCGCCCAAGAAATAAAACAATAAAAAATTTTCGTACCCAGCTTGGTGATTCCTGATCAGCAAGTATGGTGCCTATACTCGCGTTGTTTGTTTCTTTAGTCGGGGTTCTGCCCCAAGTTAAGTTTACCGGAATAAGTTGAACGTTTAAGTGAGGATCGCTTTCATGTAACTTAAGAATTTGTGAGCCCTGTTCAATTGCATTGGTTTTTAAACTTGTGTTCCAGGGTAAAAATGAGGTTGGTTTTTCTATACAAAGTGTACGGTTGAAAAACTGTCCCTGAATTTCAGCCTTACCCAGAGGATCAGGCATATTGAGTATTTTACAAGCCTTTTGCAAGGCAAGTAAATCACTGGCAGACTGATGACGAATAATATAAAAGATTGGTTGTTCAGCGGATAAATTATTTGAATCGACAGGTTTGTCAGAGACAATTTTACAACGAACGAGTAATTTTACGGGAAGCTTCAACAATATATAAAATAGATTTTTTATGGTTAACATCTTGTTTCACTCAATTTTATTATACTGGTAATTCTAGCATTCTTCTTACAGTATGCCCAAATTACTTGAAAATGAGGTTTCAAAAAAAGTAGAAGGTTCATTGTGTTCAAGGCATTAGATTCTCTTAACGCTCGTTCCAGACCACGATACCTATGTTTTTAACTTTGTTACTGTTTATCCGGCACTGACCATATAGGCTAAATTAGGGTTACAGTTCAACAATGTTTTATGTTAATTTACATGAGTTCAAACCTACACAGGCTATGGACTGTATCAACTTAAACATGATAATACACAAATATGAACTGTTACCCGGTTTGATTGGTGCCGTTTATCCAAAGGTAATTTTTTCACCCTCAACAGTAATAATTTCAGCTTTTATTTGTTCACCATTATGACTTAATGTGACTTGTCCAATACCACTGCCGTTAAACAAATTATGTTTGCTGTTAGCACTGGGTTTATGCACTTTTATTTTCATTCTACGTCGTTTGGTAAACCAATTCAGCGGTGAATAAGTTGCGTATAAATATTGGTTAATAGTATCCAGCCATCTTAATAATGTTGATGGAAATTGATTTTTAATCCCACTACTGGTTATTTGCATAATTCTAGAACTATTTTTACGGAATCTGTGAGTAATTTCATACACAAAGGAATAATGGACGTCACCTGATAAAATAATAAAATTTGGCGGCGTTTTCTGATGTCGGAAAATATTGAGCATTACATTGGCGGTGCCGGGATGTGCCATCCAATTTTCTGCATCAACCATTAAAGGTAAGCCAACAAAGGTAAAGATACGTTGCACGGCTTCAATTGCTTTAACTCCGTAAACGGGGGCAGGAGAGATCATAATGACGCATTCCTGATTGATTAATTCTTGCTGTAGTTCCGACAAGGCCTCCCAATCCATCAATCCGGAAGGTTTGTTGGCATTATTTTCTGAACGCCAGCGTTGTGTTCTGGTATCTAGCACGACTATTTTTGGTGATGTTTGTAAATTATAATGCCATTGATCCCATTCCAGTAAAACATCAATTAATTGCAGCTGATTTTGTACACCCTGATCAGAAAAGTACTGTTTGCTTTCTTCCATAAGTGATGTGAATTTATCGGGAGTATTTCCCCAACCTTGACATAACCAGTAACCAATCAGTGCATTACCTAATATCTGTTTGGAAAAAGGATGACCATAAGCGGCTTCTTCCCAACCTCTGGTAAGATTCCAATCATCGGTAACATCATGATCATCAAATATCATGTACACAGGAACATGCGCCATTGCTCGTCTTACTTCAGTTAAACCGACTGAAAATTCTTTAATAATGGGTAATTCACTTTGGTACTGTTCGATAAATTCTTCAGCAATGTTCGGGTTTTCAAGATCGACTAAAGGCCAAAGTTCGGGTGACCAAACCAGCAAATACATTGCCATCACTTCTGCGAGTGTTACTAAATGGTTCTTTGTATTAACGGAAGTAAAGATTGGCTTTTCACTTGAGACAAAAATTTTGTCATAAACCGATCTATTGGCGGGTGTTTGTGGTAGTAAATGTTGTCGTTGGTAATAACAGAATGGGCTGTCAAATAAATCGTTACTGTTATTAACGGTAGCCCCTTGCCATTTTTCATCAAACAAGCCCAATAAATTAATAACTTGATGAATAGCGACTAACATTGGTCCTGCAACATCATCAGCGTAAATTTGATCACCAGACATCATGATCAATGCGGGGCGGTCAGCAGCGTGGAAATCTGTTGTTGCCAGTAATTTGTCTATTTGTCTTAAGCCATCTCCACTGTCAAAGTGTGGTTTACGACAAGAGCCGTGTAATATTTTATTGATCTTACTTTTGATGGTGAAACTGGCAAGAGACTGGTTTGGGTAACACAAACCAGTAATGAGATCACTCAGGCCGGGTTCTTTATTGATGGTTAAAAATCGAAAGTCGTATTCTAACAGTTGCTCTTCAGGCAATGGTTGTTCGGTATTTATCGAAATTAAATTGATAAAAGCATGCTGGCCTATTTGTATTTGTTGTAACTCTTTACTGTTAAGTTCCCGATCAATCAACAATGAATTATTACCCGCTTCATTTAAGCAAAACCTTAATGTTTCTGCTTTACGGGTGACCATCCAGAAAGTTAACTGATTTTTTGTGACGTGTCTTAAAATAGGGCCGGCGATAATGTTGGGTACTGATGTTGACAATGTAATAATATCCTAAAGAATGCTTTAACCTATTGGAGAATAGGTTAATTTCAGTAAAAATAAGACGTTCAGGAAAATATCTTTTTTAAATTATCGGCAAAAGCCACAAATTTTTCTTTGATTGTACGCTTAACTTTAATGGTTACGCCACTGAAAATTGAAAAACCTTCAATAACAATAGTTGGTGCATTTGGGGTCGCGTTTGAAGATAACTCTGAATCAATACTGCCCACAATGCAAAATGCTTTAGAAACGACATTAATATGTTCCGGCACATAAATGATATTGCCACTAAATAAACTGAATAACTTAACGGTAACCGTGGGGTGGGTAAATTTGGCATCAGTGAAATCAATATCAGCACCGCTACAAAAACTATAAATGTTAATTTTTTTGGCTACCTTCCAAGCACCACTACGATTGCCGCTACTAAATATATTGATTATTTTATCTGATGATTCAGTTTCGCCGGGGGCGTAATTAACAGAAAAATCTTGTGTTTTCTGATCTAAATAGTTTTTATCTACTGTTAAATCTAAATCTGCGACCAGATCTGCAATTTCTTTATTGCTTTGACTTTCCATTGCCGTGTCTAAGCGGCGTTCAAACGCTTCGTATGATATTTCTCCATGACTATAATTCATCACTAATTGATCAATCACTTCTTCACGAACTGTTTCGATAGGTCTATCTTCAATATTGACGGGCATATACTTTCCTTAAATGCAGGTGATAAAAAATAATTTTTCGTCAATATACTGCAACTGACACGCCAAAATTATTTTTGTTTCTATTCAGTAGGTTAGGCTTTATTTAAATGAGGGTAAAAGTCAAATAAGCTATATGTTAGCAAATTTGACTTTAAATTTAAGTTTTAGCTGCATATTTATGATGAAACTGACGTTCCGCACATAAAGCTGAGATTTAAAATCTGAGTTGATTTTCAGTAAAAAGGGCATCAGATTTTAAATA
>JABSOJ010000091.1 GCA_013216005.1 Alteromonadaceae bacterium
AATTCCAACAATATTAAAAAAGCCAAAAATATAAACGGTAAATTGGTTGAAAATGGTCATATTTCGACAGCCTAGAGGTCAGCTCTTAAATAAGCACCGTAATAATTGGATAATTTAAACTCATTTCCATAAGTTTTGTCACTTCCCACACCGAAGCCAAGACGACCTTCCAGAGCAAAGTATTCATTGAAAGTTGTGCCAAACCGACCATAAATCAGGTTGTAAGAGATATCATGACTGTCGCCATTTTCAGTTAATTTGGTCGCTGAAAAACCACCGCCCCAAAACATGTCGTCATTTGCATTGGAAACAAAAGAGGTTGCACTGAATAATAGTGCTAATGAGGCATTTAATAATGTTTTTTTCATTTTGAATTTTCCCACGTCCTGTGGATATAAAATTGTCAGGCACGGACGTTTAAAGCCTGAATCTTTATTTTTGGAAGAAGGGTGCGATTTCACATGGTTTATCACCTTTTTCAAGGCTAACCTCATGGTTTCAAGGGATTTTAATGTATTTGGTTTTTAACAGAGCGTAGCGAAAATCTCGGGGGCTTGCCCCCGTGCTGGATAGTGTTGACTGGGCGAAGCCTAGTCGAGACTATTCAGTATTGGTGTTTTCAAGCTTTTCGTTAGTTTTATCGCAAGCGATAAAGCTTGGAACTACCTTAAAACTCGGTCGCTTGCGGCCGAGATTTTTATAGGGCTTTATCGTGACGTGCTCTTTTTGGGAGTAGGATGGGTTAGCCACAGGCGTAACCCATCAATTAATTATGGTCATTCATATTTTTTCGATAATGAAAAATTACCTAACCTACATTCGGGATAATGAGTGCTGCTTATCGAGTTCAGATTACTTACGAATACCTTCAATATAAAGGTCAAGATCAACAGTACCGAAGTTGGTTTTGAAACCGAAATCACCCATTGCCACTTTAGCTGTACCGCTAAAACCTAAACGATAGCCACCCCAAGGATCATCACCTTCACCAACTTTTACGGCATCAATAACTAATGACTTAGTAATGCCGTGCAAAGTGAAGTCGCCAGTAATAGCTAATTTGCCGTTACCTTTATCTTCAACTTTGGTACTGACAAATTTTGCTGTTGCAAATTTGTTAACATCGAGAAAATCATCTGAACGAACGTGTTTGTCTCGTTCTGCGTGATTTGAATCTATGCTGCTGGTATCAATATTTACGGTAATTTTCGATGCTGCAATATTAGCTTCATCATAAGAAAATGTGCCGCTTAATTTGTTAAAACGACCTGTTAATACACTGAAACCCATGTGACTGGCTTTAAAGTTAATTGAAGCGTGAGCGCCTTTATTGTCAATAGTGTAATTAGCCGCGTGGCTTGGGGCGATAAGACTGGTTGTTAACAGTGCACTTGCAATCAAAAATTTTTTCATTGGTTTTTCCTTCGGTTTAAATTTGGTGTTTAATTTTTATTTAGTTTTTTATTTACTTTTTTACTTAAATTTTTATGTTTTTTTTGTTTACTTTTTAAATTAGTAAAGTTTGTTTTTATTCTATTAAATCATGCGTTTCAAGGTGTCATCTTTATCAATAATATGATGTTTAATGGCAGCGACTGCATGTAATAATGAAATTGCGATCAATGTATAAGCCAGATATTCGTGAATAACACCTGAAATGTCGGCTTGGTCATCAAATAATTCACCTAGTGCGGGAACCTCAAACCAGGTAAATACCTCTATTGCACGCTCATCAGCGGTTGAAATTAAATAACCACTGATCATTAATGTAAGTAATAACACGTAAATAGCTAAATGGGCTATCTTTGATCCGATTTTTTCCCACTTTGTATGGCTGGCAAGCGCTTTCGGGGAAACATTAGTTGCGCGCCAGATTAACCTGAAAAGCGTCGCTAGAAATAATAAAATCCCTATACTTTTATGCCAATACGGTGCCGTTTTATACCATTGGCTGTAATAGGTTAAATCAACCATCCAAAAACCCAGTGCGAATAATGAAAATACAGTCAGCGCAGTAAACCAGTGTAATATCTTAGTGATACGACCATAGTTTAGTTCAGTATTTTTCCACATAAAATAACTCTAAGTAACATTAATTTGATAGGGGTAGTTTATATGTTTACATTTTTTCAATAAAGCTCATTAAAAAGAAAACATAGTTCTTTATATTAGAACAATGAGGCTATATTAATTCAATTTGAATGATATTCCTGAATAACCTGAATTCAGGTTAAATAAGCCCTTGATGAATTGCTATTAACACTGCGCGGGTTCTATCACGGGTATTAAGTTTGCTGAGAATGTTTGAGACATGATTTTTAATGGTACCTTCGGCTAAAAAGATACTGCAGGCAATTTCTTTATTTGAAAAGCCACCGGCCATCAATTTTAATATTTGTAATTCTTTAGTGGTTAACGATTCTAAATTCTGAGTATTGTTCAAACCGTGATCAAATTGCTTCATTACCACTGGCTCTGCCACAAAACCACCATCGGCTAACGTTTTAACTGCATTGACTAATTTGTCCAGGGAAACATCTTTCAGCAGAAAACCGTTGGCACCGGCTTGCAAACTTTGCATGAAAAGTTCGCTATCATCAAAAGTGGTAAGCATTAAAACGGGTAGGCTATTGCTTTTGCTCCTTAAGTGTTTAACGAGTTCTATGCCGTTCATTTTAGGCATTCTTATATCCAGTAATAATACGTCAGGCAAAGCTTTATCGGCAGATGGATTTTCAATGTTAGCGAGTGCTTGTTCACCATCTTCGGCCTGCCAAATAACTTCTATCGCATCACTGAGCGATAATAATCCGGCGATGCCCTGGCGAACAAGTTGTTGATCATCAACGAGTGCTACTTTAATCATTATATTCTTCCGTTTTAATAAGTTTTATACCCAAGTAGTTTGGGTATAACTACTGACTGAATTTAGGATCATAGCTATCTTCAGCGGTCATCATTAAAGTACAGCCGCTTGCTGATTTTTTTATATCATTGTTTAACAGTTCTACTGAGCCATTAAATTCTGCCAGCCGCTCTTTCATACCCGTTAAACCACTTCCTGCATTATTATTGATAAAACCATTACCATTATCGATAAGTTGAAGGATTACAATATTGTTATTCCGTTGGCAGGTAATATTGAATTGACTGGCATATCCGTGTCGTAAGCCATTACTGATCCCCTCCTGCAAACAATACATTAACTGGTATTTTAAACTTAAGGAATTAACGTTTAATGGTTTTTCAATAGATAATTGACAGTTTGGCAAATGTTCAAAAAGTTCATTAAGAGCGTTCACTAAATCGAATTGGTCTTCACTACGCATTTCTTTGACAACACCACGAACGTTATGCAGAACGTTTTTAGCTTGCTGAAGGTTATCTTTCAACATATCTTGATACTCATCAGGAACTTTATGCATGCTTACTTCTAAATTTAGTGATAAGGCGGTTAGCTGATGTCCTAAAATGTCATGTAAATCACGTGATATTCTTAATCTTTCTTGTTTTTCTGTTGATGTTTTCAGCATGAAACGTGTTGCGATCAGCTCTTGATTAATCGCTGATATTTTTTCTCTCGCTTCCTTTTCTCTTCGCACAATATCAAGCGTGGAGTAGGCAAATACTTGTAATAAAAATATGATAGCAACACTGATGATCCCTCGGGATGGATCACTAACGGTTAAAATAAAGTAATAGCCGATATTAACCACTAATAAAAATATCGTTGATTGAAAACGTGTAAACAGTCCCGGTAATTGGCTGGAAACCAGACAAAGTAAGATGGGGGCTAAATTATAGACATCAACGGATATTAATATCCAGATAATTAATACTTGTATACAAACAATGGCTTTAGTTTGATTGTCGCTTTTGTTGTTATCTCTGTCTGTATTATAGAAAAATAAAACGATAAAGCTTAAGAATGTAATCGAACGCCAGAATAAATCGAAACCTAATTCAAAATTTCTTAATGAAGCATAGGTGATTAAAGACCATGTGAACAATGCTGAACTGTGCAGTAGCCATTCCTGGCGAAAATTATTAGAGATGAATGAAAATTTCATATTTAATATTAATTCCACTTATTTTTAGAAGCTGTTTTGTCGATTCAACTTAGGTTTTTTTGCACTTAAATAACTTAAGTTGAATGACGACTGATTTATTAACTTTACAGATATTAAAACAAATTAATATCAATCGTGGTATTTTCTTTTACCGTAAAGCTGGCATCTTTATAATCTGGTTGTCCAAAACGACCGACATTATTACTGAAACCGTAGCTTTCTTTTGGCATACCTAACATATTAAAATCTAGTTTTTTATTATCATTTTCATCGTGAAATAATTTTATCGCGTATTCGCCATCAGGCAGGTCACTGAAGGTAACAACTTCTTCTGATTTACTGACTTTTACCATAGAAGACCATTGTGCTTTCCCTTTAGTATATGATCCCTTTACTGAATATAGTGCCACCATTACGTGACCCTTTTTTTCATCAATTTTTTTCACATTAACTTTTAGTTCGGCCGCAGAGACATTTTGGCTGATCAGGAATAAAGTTGATAGTGAAGCAATGCTGGTTATTACGGTAATTGTTGAAACCAATTTTACTGTTTTTTTCATAAATGTAGTTAGCATAATCAAGTCCTGTTATATCTGTTTAAAAGTTCATCTTTATAATAGCGGGAGTCGGTTTTAGGAACAGGTGCCAAAAGTCATGAAAATGTGTAAAACGGAAAATATTTAGTATTTGAGCATATAATTGTGCGGCTTTGATATTTGTATTACCCGTGCTAGGGTGATTAATATTATGGAAAAATCTAATGTTATTAGATTTGGTTTTTCGTGTTTTTTCACGCTTTTATCAGGTTAAGCAAGGAGTAAAATGAGTTATGGCGATTGATGTAAATAAATCTGTCGGTATTGTTACAGATGAATTCACCACCTTGGCGGAAGGTCTGACTGTTGCTGAAACTGATCGGTTAATTATTCGACCATTAAGCTTAAGTGATGCAGAAATGATTCTGGTTTTACTTAATGAGCCGACGTTTATTAAAAATATTGCTGATAAAGGTGTGCGGGATTTAGAGGGTGCCAGAGATTATATTATTAATGGTGCCTGGGCTATGCATGAGTTACATGGTTTTAGTTTGTATTGTTGTCAGAGAAAATGTGATGGGAAAACGATTGGCATATCTGGTTTGTTCAAAAGAGAGGGCGTTGATCACCCGGAAGTGGCTTTTGCTTTTTTGGAAAAATATTGTCAACAAGGATATGGATTTGAATCTGTGTCAGCCGTTATCGATTACGCTAGGGATATTTTGCAACTTAAATGCTTACAAGCTATCACAAATACTACTAATCAAGCGTCGATAAAGTTGTTGGAAAAAGCAGGGTTTAACTTTTTAAATGTGACAAAGATACCGTCAATTGATAATGAAATTAATTTGTTTGAGTTGGGTTTATAACCAAGTTACTTGAGTCTTATCTAATTTATTTAATTTGTCTAAGCGACCCGTAGCTCAGGAATAGGGATGATTAATGTTTAAATGGCTGACTATTATGCTTGTAGTGCTATCAGGTTTTTTGATAGTTTTATTAGGTTTAGGTTATATATTGAAAGAGCATAAAGAAGTAACGACTGCTTTAGTTGATAGTATTGAACAACAAAAATTAGAGGCAATAATAAACGAAATAAAAACAGCACAAATGCGGGCTTCAACAGGGACATTTCGTCGTGGGTCTGAACCCAACATTCAAAAAAACACTCAAAAAAGCACTCAAAAAATAAGCCAGCCAAAAAAAACTTCAAACAAACTAAGGCAGCAGATAATTATTAATAATTTGATCTGCCAGTCTGATCAACAATGCGTTTTGGTAGATATTCAACCAGAAGGTAAGTCTTGTTTAGTTGCTGTTAATAAAATAGGTGCATCGATGTTGGCAAAGATTAATGGTGATGCTTACTCACCAAACTTCTCTTGTACTTTTCATCTTGATTCATCTCAAGCTGTTTGTTTAAACAATCATTGCAGTATCAAATAACTATGCCCAAACTATTCCTTAAATAACTACTCATTGGGCTAAGTGCTGTTTATAATGCAGTTATTCGCACTATAATTATTAATCTATTTATGAATTTTCCAGATGATGAAACAGGTCAAGTACTGGCTGAAATGCAAGAAGCGGGCATTGATCTAAGCAAACATCACGACATTGTGTTTTTTAACTTATTTGAATCGAAAGAATCCGCACAGAAAATGGCTGATTTTATTGGTGAAACCATGCCAGATGTGAAAGTTAAACTTGGCCCAGATGAAACGCCAAATGTTTGGGATATTGATTGCACGCTGTCGATGTTGCCAAGTTACGATAATGTTGTAGAGCAAGAATCTGAATTTGAAAAATTCGCCGATAAATTTGACGGTTACAACGACGGCTGGGGTATTGAGGTCTAAACTTATTTTGTGGTTAACTTTCTGATTAAGTTTCAAATTAATTGTATGATTCATAGAGGTTGTGTGATTTTTTCGATCTCTAAATCATATTTAATACTACCAAAAAAAACGAAGTTTTTGTTTACCTGTAGCACCCATTTTTTGGTAAAACGCTATAGCGTTATTATTATCATGTGGTGTTTGCCATTGTATTTGTTTTAGCCCCAGGCTTTTGGACAGTTCAGCAGCAGTTGCCATCATTTGTTTTCCAATGTTCATACCTCGGAGGCTTGTCTTTAAAAACAGACAATCTAAATATAAATAATAATCCATATCCCAAGTGGAAAATTGTTTAATCAGACTCATATAACCTTCAACTAAGCCATTATGTTCAACAACGAACAATATTAAAGGATGAGTGTGATTGTTTGTAAGTGCATGTAACTGTTTATTATTAATAATTAATTTATGGCCTTCATGTTGTGCGTGTAATTTGAATAATTCAATTAATGCTTTACCGTCTGTGGCTTGGGCTGATCTTATTGTTGTATTTGCTTTCAAGTCGACAATCTCAATATTGGTGAATCAGTAAGTAATTAAACCTTGTCAAAAAATAACGTGTTATAAACAAGGTTTATTTATTTGAAATTATTACGCCTGCGCTTCATTCATCCGACGGTTTACCGGGTAGCGTTCAAAATCTTCCCAGTAATGAATACCGCCAATCATTTCTTTTACAGCAAAACCTAAGGCAGAGATTTTCTTTCCTGCTTTTGTTGCACCATTGCAGCCTGGACCCCAGCAATAAACCACAAATACGGTGTCTTTAGCGTATTGAGAAAATGTTGCTTTGCTAATATTTGCATGTGGCATGCTTACGGCTGTGATAGCGTGACTTTTTTCAAACGCTTCGGCAGAGCGAGCATCCAATAAAATATATTCATTAGTTTTTGCTATTATATCGGCGTAAACATCCGAACAATCGGTTTCAACGGCTAGTTTAGTGGTGAAAAAAGTATTTGCTCTATCACTATTTGCTGGAGCATGAGCCAATACATTTGGCTATGTACCAGTTAAGTGTGTCTGATAAAATTTAAAAACAGAGAAGAACACCTTCTGGTAGGTTTATTCGAGCAACCCGTAGTACGTGGATGTATCCACACATTACTTTAAGGCGCACATAAATGTGCGAACTACGAGCTTGAAAAATAACGACTTAATGAGTCAGCCACAGTTAAATGTGTCTACAATAGTTGTAGGATGGGTTAGCCAACGGCGTAACCCATCACATTTGGTGACCACCCAGGCGTTAACCACCTGATAAATTTATGTTTTGATGGGTTACGTCTTCGGCTAACCCATCCTACGCGCTGAAATCTTGAGCTGAGATATAAATACAGATAAAACAATGAATTACGTCCGAAGACACACTTAACTGGTACATAGCCAATACATTTGATTGTTTAGTCATAATTATTTCTCTCTTTATTGTTGATACGTAAAAGTTATATTGTTTTTCTTCTGATATCTTTACCGGTGAAGATGGGGGTACTTTACGTGGATATAAAATCATATTTAATTCATGACTTCTGAACGAATACTTCATTATTGCTGAATAGCCGTACATCCTACATTCCGTACAATTTTATAAAAAATAAATAATTAAAAATAACCTTAATAACATGTAGTTAAGCGGATTTTTATATAAAGTTCGAAAATTGACCAATAATGGCAATTTTAAATAAACTTATATTTATCAATTAATTATAAAACACACAAATACATGGCTACATTTTATGACTTTTAAAGTCCATTTAAATCAACACCTTAAATGTGCGGAATGTAGGTTAAATAACCTGGACTCGTGATAGTCCATACATCGAATTCAGCTTCCATAGTAATTTAAAGATTGAATGCTGCCGTGTTACTGTTTCCGGTGATCGTTTTTCAATGTTATCCCAAGAAAATAGTGCAGAACTGTTTAAGCATATTAATCAATTTTAAAATCAAATAGAAAATAGACCGTTGAATAAGTTATGTTAAGCTAATCTTGTCTTAGCAAAGCCTAGCATAAGATGATAATTGACGGGCAATACTTTAATATAGAGGATATTTTACCTCCAGTTCAATGTAGTCTGCTTGTTAAAATATTTTGGTGGTCTCTATCTCACCAATGCAGTTACTAACGCTGTTACTAATATATAGATGCATAATAGGTTCTTGCCATCTTGGTGAAGAATGTTTATTCTAGATTTTACATAATCATAAAATAAAAAATGGATCCATGGATAATTTTTTTGGTGTTCCCGTATTTAAAGAAAATTCAGAAGGTAGTCAGCAATTCTTAGAAGTATTTCATTCGAATGAACTTGATACACAGAAAATTGCTTCTGCTATTGAAGAAAACAAATTAGTACTCATTCGTTCTATGTCATTTGATAAGGCAAGTAAATTATTTTCTACGCTTGTTGATCGTTATGAACTTAGGATGTCTTATGATATTCAAATGCAATTTGTGGCTCATATGATGGAAGGAAGAGAAGCTATTGACGATGTTGCGGTTACCGTGAATAAAAGGGAGCCATTTGAAATCATCCAGCCACATGCTGAAGGTGATAGTACATCACCACTTGATTTATTCGGTCTTTATTGTACTCAAAACTCCAATACAGGTGGCGAGAACATACTTAGTTTGATTAACCAATCTGCAGATCATTCTGCACTTAGAGCTAAAGAGAAAGTAGTAGTTGGTGATAATCTTTCTGAAGACACTATTAACAAATTGAAAATGGGACACTTAGATGCAAATACCTTCTCGACAAATTCTCAAGATGGTGACGTAGTACTAAAAGAGTATCTTAATGGTAAGGTCGTTGTAAGGGCTAATTCAATTGAACCTGCGAAATCACCTATTACTGGAGAGAATCTGTATACCCATTGGGATAATGTGACGGTTCATGATGATGCATTTCATCGATATCAGTTTGAGCTTCTTCGACATTTAAAGATACTCAATGAAGAAAAAGGCTTAAATTATAAAGACTACATACATATGGAACCAGATTCTGATTGGGGACCGGTAGATACTGATAGTGGAGATCTACAACAGACAGCAAATCTATACAGTGCTCATGTACTTTACAAAATGAATGCTAACGACATTTTAATTTTTAATAATAGAGTCTGGACCCATAGTGTGAATAATTGGCCGCGTAATGATAAGAGAGAATTAAGTGCGATGTATGCATAAATGTCAATTGACCCGTACTAGTAATTAAGTGATATTCTTAATTTCAGATTAAAAAAATGTTATACATGACTTTGGGTTATGACGCTAACGATATTTCTACTCCTTTAATAATCAAGAGTTACACCACTGGTTTTTGAGTTTAGCATTTTAAATACGCACGAGATGGCCGTTTATACTCAGACAAATTTAATGTTTTTTGTTTGAGTACATCGCTTTAATATCTTCTGCTTTAATATATTCTAGCTTTTCAAATTAAATTAACAACAAGGCTGTACCTGTATCTGATAAGTCTGAACTTCAGACTGAGTATACTTGACCACTTCAATTCCCCCTACGACCAAAATTGAACGACAATGATGTGAAATAGGGCAATTGTTTTTAAGCTTTGAGCGCATAGGTATATATGATGATTTTTAAAGCTCCGGTAAACTTGAACCGTGGACAGTGTAAAAATCTCACGCATGAGATGTTGCCTTTGATTGACCTCAACCAAGAGGAAATTGCACATATTGTTGGCCCGGTTTCTGGGGGATCGGTAAATATTCTTTACCTTTGACGTTTACGGGGGAATGGAGTCGTACTTATTTGGTGACGTAAGAAAATAATGGATTAAATTATCTGCGTAAACAATACTCTACGAACCCTGCGGTTTGCATAGAAGATTCATTGCAAGAGAACCTTATTCAGCGAATATCATCTGAAACAGATGAATTGCTTGTTAAGTCACTATCTGATATTTTCAAAATAAATGCTCATAGCAAGCGATATTTGTAACAGCCTTAACAATTCTGTTGATGAAACATTTCGGCCATTGATAACCCGCCTATTGGAGTGTTTTCAGAAAACATTGCCCCGACAACAGACTCGTTTTATGCGCTGAATACCATTAAAGTATCAAACAGAAAACAGTCGGATATCACTGCTATTGAAGGGATGATAAGGAGATGTGATATTTTTTATCCTGTTGGAAGAAATTCAGATCACCAGTGAACAGGCTGGTATTTAATATGGCAGCGATAAAAGCTGGTAAATAGTTATTATTGTTTGCTGCTCTTGTGTATTATCAGGTAGGAAAGGAAACGGATACTAAATGGCAACCGGATGCTGAATTTTTTATGAGGGATCAGTTAATGTACCAAGTCTTTTGTTGTCCGTAAAACATTGTCCGGATAATTTATCTATATTCTGGCAATTTCATGAAAATTCGTCCGCAGGATAAGGTTTAAATCCCCGCCTTTAAACGGTGGTTGTTTAATAATATTAAGGGCGTCACTGGTGCGGTTAACCCTGCTTACCGACCCACTTTATTTAAATCTGGCTCTAAAGTCATTGTTGATTTTTCATCCGTGTTTAAGACGGTTAGGCTTAGTTTTTGTGGGCAATGTACGTTGTAAACACTTCAGGTGATTTTACTGCATATCAGTTGGTTAATGGTTATTTGTGTGCAGTTTTATACTGCTTTTCTAGTTAGGCCCAATTCTAATTATCACGTTCTATATAAAATATTAGGTTAAAATGAAAAAAAATTATTAAGTTCCCACTATCCTTAGCACAACAGGCACCAATCAAACCGGGTAACAGTTCATATTTGTGTATTATCATGTTTAAGTTGATACAGTCCAGAGCTTGTATAGGTTTGAACTCATGTAAATTAACAGAAAACATTGTTGAACTGTAACCCTAATTTAGCCTATGTGGTCAGTGCCCATTTAATGAACCCATTGATTTTGTTCAACTGCCCGTAACACAAAGTCACCAAAGTCATGAATCTGCAGAAGGCGCACTTAAACTCGAACTATCTTTTCCCAATGGTGAGAAATTACAGTTATCAGGCCAAATAACAACAACGCTGCTCGCTACCTTGCTCAAAGAGATGCGGACATGATCAAATTAACCAGACAAACCCCAATATTATTAGCAATCGCTCCTGCTGATTTTCGTGCCGGCATTGACGGTTTTGTCGCTGTTTGTCGTCGACAACTTAAACAAAATCCTAGCAGTGGCATCTTGTTTGTTTTTATTAATCGAAACAAAACCATGATCCGCGCGTTAACTTATGACGGTACAGTTTTTTGGTTGATGACTAATTTGATATTTTGAAATAAGTTGTCCAAAACTCTACACTCAAAGTATCATCAGGGATGGATGACGTTTTGGACAATATAAACCAATGGACAATTGTCTAAAACTTACAGTCCCTCAAAAATTATCACATAAGTCATTTCACTTCAGATTTTAGAGGCGTTTAAATCAATCCTATATCTACTGTAAGTTTACGCTAGGATAGTGCAATATTCTTAATTTGATCTGATTTAATATTTGCAACTAACTATTAAGGAAAGCAGCAATATGTCAAACCAAGATTAATTATCCATCGTCATTACCGCTTTTGAACCGTGACGTAAAACTCGCTCTGGCCGTAACGCTCACAAACCTAATTCATTACGTAAGGAAGCAGTAGTACTGAACTGGCATTATTTTTCAAGTAAAATTATTTGTGCTCTTTTAAACAAAAATCAAAAAATGTTTAGCAGGAAGGTGAGAATTATTTTTTTATAATGTGATCAGATCAAAAATCAGACATTACATATCCCATTTCTACAATACCCAAGATTTTTGATCGTTGAACATTTGACAACATAATTGAACCGCTTCGCTCAGAGAGCCACTGACAAACAAATCATTTATATCTGTGATGTGACCTGGATGCACAGAACGTTATTCGAACACTGTTAATGTGGTAAGTAACTATAAAAGTTTATTTTATGTTAAAAGTAACAGCATTCCTTTGTCAGAAGCCACCAGTGAATTTGAAACGCTCCTAAATATGTTTGATCAGGATATCAATTTTATAGGTAAAAAGAACCCTATTAAAAAAGGCGAATTATTATAGTTTTGGACAACATTTCCTAAAGAATGTGGCAAAAAATAAAAGACTAAGCGATTATCCAAACGAAAATCCCCTG
>JABSOJ010000092.1 GCA_013216005.1 Alteromonadaceae bacterium
AAGCGACTTTATACAAACTTTAAATTGGTGGATGGATAATTGATAAAATCCGTCGATTTAAAAGAACTACACCCATCAGACTTCAAGCACCAATAGGTTCACGCTTTTATTACACGCAATTCCTGATTACACCTATTTACAGACCTTTTACATAGCACTGACATCACTTTACTTTAGATGACCTATACTAGTTTTAAATGACTTGCTCATTATTTGTTTAATCTTTGATTAAAATAATTTGTAACTACTGGCATCCATTTAAAGTGATGCGTGGATAAATCCACGAACTACGGGGTGGTCGAGCAAATCCACGTGATCAAAGAACACACATTTATGTGCGCCTTAAATTGGTATGACCCCTGCTGAGTAATTACAAAATTTTAAACAACACCATCAGTTTATGGAGATAGTTATGAACAACAAATACACCTTAAATTACACCTTCGTTTTAATACTGGTTTTAACCGTTGGCTGCGGCGGATCGAATTCTTCTAATGTTAATACGGATCCCGTTATTATTAATAACAATGATGATAGTGAAAATATTAGCACCCTATATCAGGATTTTCTTACCCCTAATTACTACCTCCTTGAAGCAAATGACAGTTTTATCCTTGAAACTAATAAGTTTTTAATTAACGCCAGAAAGCAACAATTCCACCATCCTTTTGAAGATAAAAACGGTAACAAACCTTATACAAGCACCCCTAACAATAGTAAATTTACTGCGGAAAAAAATACGGGAAACGTCACTCTGCACCATAGTGCAGTTGATCTATACCTACAAAATGCAAAAACATCTGTGAACATATATGCTGCGCATGACGGATATATTTCAACCACTAAACTATCCGGAAAATATAGACATTATTTATCAATAACTAAAGATGTTAACAATATTAAAGGAGTAACTATTGGTAAATTAGTCACGATTTATGCGCATATCGATTTAGATTTAGATGAATCTGAACAAATTTGGATGAACAATATTTATGTAAATAAAGGAGAACTTATTTCTAAACATTTATACGCCAATACTGCCGGTGGTCCGCATTTACATTTTGAAATACGTTATTACCGCTTGAATGATGATGGCACCGAAACATTCTATGGTATTGGAGGTCCAATGGGAAATCCAAACTTAACTCAGTCTTCCGCCGGTGACTACAGTTTTGGTGCCTGGGATCCCGAAGTTGGTTATGGTTTTGGTAACCCTGAAAATCATGGTCTGTTTTTTTATTAATATTCCCAAGAAAGTGGATTTGATGGGGGACGCCTTTCCTGACACAGGAAGCTATCCCATCAAGATATTAGTTAACAAAATCAATATTAAACAAACAAATTTCAATCGCTTCCTCTAAAGCAATATCTTCATAACCCAAGTTTCGAATACCATGAAGAAATTTTAATGTTCTAAAAGCATCAAACCAAACAAGTAACTGTTTATCAAATTGTTTTTTATTTACTTTTGTATGTTTCGAAACAAATGAATCCAGCCCCTGTTCAATTAACACTGTACTGACTTGCTTTGGTAAATTATCAAACCAAACGTCTAAATCATCCTTATTTTGATATAAACATTCAAAAGCAGATAAACAGATCTTTAAATAACTGAAAAGTTGAGGATGATAATAACAATACGCCTGCTTATTTTGATTTAAAACCATAATTTCACTGACCGCAGGACCCGTTCCAAATGGAACTCTGTCAGAATTTCTTGCTTCTATTGTAATTGATACATGTTCAAAAAATTCAACGTCGCCAAGTTTAGCTAATTTATTCAACAAATAAAAATCTTCCCCTGCACTTCGTTTAGGAAAACCTCTGACCATTGCATAAGCATCGGCTTGAAAAACTAATATGCTACCTATAGTGAAAAATGCGTACGGCGAATTGGCGTATTTTAAACCTGCGACAAAATATCTTAACGCATTTTCATATTGCTGATTGGCGTTATGCAGCACTAAATTTTCACTCTTATGATGAAAATTAAAACAACCAATTACAGTGTTATCATTTACCTGATCAACAACAGAAAAATAGTCATCCGGTAAATGACTATCTGCGTCAGTTGAATAAATCCATGGTGATAAAACTAAACCTTGATAAATTAATGATAAAGCAAGATCAGCCCCTATTTTTCTCGCAAGACCAACACCTTGTTTAATTGGTATTGGTTTTGTAAAACGATCAACAAGAAGTAGCCATGAATGACTATTGCTTACTTGAACTAGCGTTAAATTTTCATTCTGCCAGTATATCGAACCTAATGATAAACTTTGTTCATATAAAGATTCTTGATGAGAAATACTGTCATGACTAGTGCAATAACTGTCAGGCTGATTTATCACACAGATCATCAAAACCTGTTGCTGTGCCAGCTTCGATGAATAAAAACGAGAAATGAAATCAGCTTTTTCTTTAAAGGCAGGAATAACCAGAACATGATTAAAATGTATACTTTCAGGAAAACAAGTTAACAAATCAACTTCAGATTCAGCATAGCTCGCCAAATACTTGGCAATATTTTTACTTTTCACGATATTTTATTTTTCACATTTGTCTGAACATTTTGCATTTATTTAACTAACCCTTTATTTAAACATGCCTCGTATACCTAGTGAAGTGCAGCTCGAAATGGCAATTCTGCACATATTTTGGCTTCAGCACATAAAACTTCTTCAAGTCTTTCGTCTACTTCCGCTTTATCAAAATATTCATACGCAAGTTCAATAAAAAGGTTTTTATGCTTTTCTTCAGATTCAGCAATGCTGTTATAAAACTCTTTATCCTGCCCTTCAGGTAAAGCTTCAGCAATTAATGAAAAACGTTCATGACCACGTGCTTCAATCACACCAGCAACTATTAGCCTATCTAGGAAAAACACATCACTACCGTTACGAAATAATGTTCGCAGTTTGTGTATATAAGGATCCTTACTATCCGCGCCTAATTGGGCATTTCTTCTTTGAATCAGTTTAATGACTTCTTTAAAATGAATTAATTCTTCAATAGCCAAATCAATCATTGCGCTTACAAGTTTTTTTCTATCCGGATAATGAGAGATCATTGCCGTTGCCATACCTGAAGCTTTTTTTTCTGCGGCAGCGTGATCAACTAAAAAGGCATCAAAATCAGCTAAGGCAACTTGTGCCCATTCTTTAGGTGTGTGGTATTTCAATTCAAACATAGAAGATAATATTAACAAGAGTAAAAGTGGCGCTTATTTTACACAGCTATAAAAAAGGAACAACTCCAATTCTATAGCTATGTTAAATTTTATTTAAGAAATAAAGCTAGCAAGCCAAATTTAGTTAGCCAAATTTATTTTTTGCTAACTAATATTTTTAGCCCTTTTATTATTAATCAAAGCATTAATTGAAGCATTAACTAAACGATAACCAAAAACTATTAACAGCAACATCAATAGAATATGAAAGGATCCGCCATTACTGGATTGTACCGGATCTTGACTTTGACTTAATTCCTCATTGGAAATAATAGCCAGTCCACCCGGATCATCAATAGTCCCGTTAGCAACTGTATCAGCATCATTAGGACCACCATCTTCTATCAATAGCAATAAACAATCGTCACCAACCTTTAATCCCACATTATATAATTCACTATGCGGTGGTGGACAAATACCATTAAGGCTTGAGCTTGAAGATACCGTGTTTTTTCCATTTTCAACAAAAGATTGCCACCCGTGCTCTATGGTAAATTTACGGTATACCGCATTCGAAGGCACATCAGTTAACAGAGGAATAACAATCCCCACAGAACGACCAAAAGGTTGTATATTTTTTATTTCAAAATCGAAATATGAATCCTGATGAGTCAGTTCATCTTTTTCAATGATTAAGGTATCGTCAATTTCTTTTTGAGAAAGCTGGATACCATCAGAAAATTGTAATCTTGCATATTTACCAAGTTTTAAGAATAAGCCCGGCTCAGTTTCAACCAGCTTTCCTTCTGCTGCATTAACATGCAATTGTTGAATATATGGGATATCAGTAGGATCCAAATATTCCGGTAAGCCGTCCAAATCATAATCTGCGTACCCTTCTACATCATCAGGGATGCCATCTCTATCCGTATCACTATTATCTAATCTAGGCTGACTTCCAACAACAGGTACATGCACATATTCTAATTGTGACAATTCATTATCACCACTGTCAGTAACCAGAACAGAAAAAGAAATCAAATTTTGCACCTTTGCCGGAAAGTCAATATTTGCAGGATTAAAATACACTTTATGTTGATTCGCACTTATCTCGGTTGATAAATAACTCGGCAATGTCCATTCAATAATATGGGTATCACCACTATTTGAATCAACAAAAAATAAACTTACTTCAACTTCCCCACCAGACTTTGCAACGGTTGAAACAATTTCTCCTTGTTGTTTAACAGAAACACCAATTTGCGGAGGCACATTGTTTTCACTTATTGTTATTTGCTGTGTCGCGTTAACACCAGCATTAATGCCCTCTTTAAACGAAACAATCAATTGTTCGTCACCTTCTATCTGGGCGTCTTCATTTAACGTAATATTAATGTAACCGGTAGTTCCGCTATTGATAATAATTTTACTATCATTAATCTGATAATCAAATCTATCAACTGATCCACTGATAAAAACAGGTATTTCAAATGGATATACCGGGGGTTTGCCAGACAAATAAACGGTAACCTTTACAGTAGCGCCCTCAGCAACAACCTGTGGAGAACCAAAGTTAGCCATAGGAACAACATTCAATATTTGTTCTATTTCAGCGATATTACCCGCATCGTCAACCGCGCGCCAAAGAATTGAATATGCGCCAGAGCTAACATTTTTAACACCTGTTTCAAAACCTAAAGCAAATAAATTGCAGCAATTATTCCCATCACGACCGTCTGATACGGTAATTTCCGACAAGGCAATCAACTCAGACAATTGAACCTGAGTAAAAGTATGATCCGCATTAATATGCAAAGCCTTAGGTTGGCTGATAGTTGGAGCATAATCATCAATTAAGGGATTAGTACCGGCCATTTCTTCATCGACGTTCGTTATACCATCTGAATCGGTGTCTGCATTTCCATCGTCAGGACTTAACGGATCAAAACCGTAGAGGATTTCAAAAACATCACTCATACCGTCACCGTCATCATCAGGATCAGCATTATCTCCCAGACCATCGCCATCAGTATCATTACTTTCCGCCGGATCCAACGGTAATTGATCGATATAATCTAAAAGACCATCATTATCATCATCAGTATCGTAAACATTACCAATACCGTCACCATCAGTATCCAAATATTCAACCGGATCTAACGGAAATGCGTCATCAATATCAAGTACGCCATCATTATCGTCATCACTGTCTTCATTATTACCTAAACCATCATTGTCTTCATCACGAGATTCATTAGGGTTAATAGGAAATAAATCAACATTATCTAAAACACCGTCATTATCATCATCGGTATCTAAAGTATCGCCGATACCATCGCCATCACTATCTTTTGTTTCTGATGGATCTAACGGAAATGCGTCTAAAACATCTATAACACCATCACCATCATCATCGTTATCAACATTATTGCCAATACCGTCATTATCGTCATCACGGGTCTCTGTAGGATCAGTAGGTAAGGCATCTAACGCATCTTCAACACCGTCATTATCATCGTCGGTATCAGTATTGTTACCTATGGTATCGCCATCACTGTCTAACCATTCGGTTAAATCTAAAGGAAAAGCATCACTAACATCAATAAAACCATCGTTGTCATCGTCACTATCAGAATTATTACCAATTCCGTCACCATCAGTATCTAAACTTTCGCCAACATTGAGAGGGAAAGCATCAAGTGAATCAATTACACCGTCACCATCATCATCATTATCTGCGTTGTTACCTTGTCCATCTCCATCGGTATCCAGCCATTCACTACTATTTTGAGGAAAAGCATCATTCGCATCGGCTATACCGTCATTATCATCATCTGCATCTGAATTATTGCCGATACCATCACCATCAGTATCTGCCCATTCAGCCGCATTAAAAGGAAATACATCTGTCCCGTCTAAATACCCGTCATTATCATCATCAGGATCAACATTATTACCTAAACCATCACTATCTGTGTCGGTAGTTTCAAGTACATCAAGAGGGGAAGGATCTAGAATATCTTTAACACCATCACCATCATCATCATCATCTGCATTATTACCAATACCGTCACCATCGGTATCTACAGATTCGCTAGCATTTAATTGAAAAGCGTCGATGCCGTCCAATACGCCATCACCATCATCATCTGTATCAGCATTATTACCTGTGCCATCACCATCGGTATCTACATATTCAGTAGCATCTAAGGGAAATACATCGGCAGTATCAAGTACTCCATCCCCATCATCATCACTGTCTGCAACATTACCAACACCATCACCGTCAGTATCAAGACTTTCAGCAGGATCTAATCTGAAGGCATCAATACTATCAGGCACACCATCATTATCATCATCGGTATCTGCATTGTCACCTACAGTATCGTTATCACTATCAAACCATTCACTTGCATTATCAGGAAAAATATCTGAACCATTAACAATGCCATCGCCATCTCTGTCAGGATCAGCATTATCGCCAATCCCATCATTGTCACTGTCTTTTGTTTCGTTAACATCTAATGGGAAATCATCACTTACATCTGCTACATTATCGCCATCATCATCAAGATCAGCATTATTACCAATACCATCTGAATCAGTATCAAGTTGTTCAAGGGGATCAAGGGGAAATGCATCAAAAGAATCAACAATACCATCGTTGTCATCATCGCTATCGGCATTATTTCCGATACCATCATTATCAGTATCTAAACTTTCACTGACGTTTAATGGAAAAACATCAATAATATCAATGATACCGTCATTATCATCATCGGTATCAGCATTATTTCCAAGGCAATCTCCATCAGTATCTAACCATTCTCTGGGTTCTAAAGGAAAGGGATCGTACATGTCAATAACAGCATCGTTATCTTTATTGTTATCTGACGCATCCGGTACGCCATCTCCATCATCATCTGTATCAGCATTATTGCCGATACCATCTCCATCAAAATCAAACCATTCGGCACTATTGCCCGGAAATAAATCGATAGGATCTAAACTGCCGACAGTATCATCATAACCATCCCCATCTGAATCAACCACAGGTGTGGGAATGGCACAAACGGGCATAGCAGCTTTTTTGTAACTACTTGCACTTACATTCATATTACTGATTAATAACAATGTTAAAACAGCAAATTTAACATGATGAGACATACGATTCTCCACCTTTACAACATTTATGGAATGATTAACAACTTCTTACTTTATCTTTAATAACACACTTAACTTCATATTTATCAGAACACTTAATAAGTTAAAACTGCCATTCAAATTTAATAACCTACTTGATTACCAAATTTATAAGTAAAACCAAGATAAACAGAAGCCAGATTACCAAACTCAGAAAAGTTAGGCTGATATTTAAAACCTAATTTTACTGCAGCACTTTTGGAAAAATTATAACGAGTTGAAAATGCCAACACAGCATTTACATCACTTTTTTCAGAAAAGAATTTTTCTTCATTTAATTCTGCCCAAGTAAATTTATTTTCCGTAAGCGCTAGTGATACGCCAACTTGATATTCGAAAACAATATTTTTTAAGAATGAATTATAGGTTCTGAATTTTTGTTGACGAGAGATCAATGCTTCGGCCGTATCAACAGAAAAGAAAAGTGACTGGGTATTCCAGCTCACTCTTACGTCATTTAAACTATTATAAGATATGCTCCAGTGAAGATTATGTTTACGAGAAAACTGGTCTGACACAGACAAATTAAACCCTTTCATTTTTCTTTCATCACCTTGATGTAAAGCCGCACCTATTTCCAGAGCAAAACTATTCATTGAAAAACTACAAATAAATACAGTACAGATAATGGAGACCAATTTTTTTAGGTTATTTGGTACTTTAAAAAATAATACTGCTGAACTAATTTTTATATTCATTGTTACTATCGCCAATTTATTGTCAATGATTTCGTAAGAGATTAATTGCAATAATTATACCAGTTTTTCTAAAATATATTCAACAACAAATGGCTCTAACGCAAACGCTCACAGATAAATAATAATAATAAAATAACATGCCTATGCAGTTTGCTCCGGTATTTGGAAAATACCGACAAGATAGAAATAAAACTAGTCGATATTTCTCAAGTTCAGGGTAGTTATCGACCAACCTGAGTGATGTGCATAGGCAAGTAAAATAATAAACAACTAAAAGTTATAAGATTTTTATTTAAAACAAGGGTAAAATGTTGTTTCTTGAGAATAAGTCCCCTGCTAATAAGAAGTAATTATTTTGAATAAAGAATCAGAGTTAAGCGCTCGTTACAATGACAATACCCGAGGTGTTTATTTTATAGGCACGACTCCACCTAAAAGCGATACCTCACTTGATCAAATGGACGGTATTGCCGACAAATTATTAGAGCGGGTAAAAGATATCGACTTTGATGGTTTGATTGTTTATGACATTCAAAATGAAGACTCACGTACAAGTCAAATAAGACCTTTTCCTTTTAAATCTACCCACGATCCCAGATTATATTCTTGTTTACTCAATAAGAAATCTAATCGACCGGTAATTACATACAAAAGTGTCGGCCAATTAAATACCACTGAATTTAACGACTGGATCAATGAAGCATGGACCAAATATGGCGTAAGAGATCTGGTACTTGTTGGTAGCCCGTCATCTAAAAACAAGCAGACGCTATCTTTAAATGATGCTTATAAAACATTAGCAGACAATCCGCATAATTATTTTACTGGTGGCGTAACCATTGCGGAACGACATGCAAATAAAAAAAACGAGCACCAGCGTTTAATGGATAAATACCAGCAAGGTTGTAATTTCTTTATCTCTCAGGCTATTTATAATCCACAGACAACAATAGATATGCTGACCCGTTATGCCATTGAATGTGAAAAGAAAGGTTTAAAACCTCAACGTATTATTCTGACTTTTTCACCCTGTGGCAGTAAAAAAACATTAGAATTTATTGAATGGCTTGGCGTTAATGTGCCGGAAGCAACGAGTTTAAGAATTCTACATGCAGCAAAACCACTATTTGAATCAATACGTATTTGCAATAATAGCCTAAAACAAATATTAGATGCAGTAATACCCTATAACCTACCATTAGGTATAAATATAGAAAGTTTAACTAATCGTAAAGAAGAAATAGATGGTTCTATTTTGCTTTATAAATTATTACGTTCAATGATGGAAAACTACCTTTCTAAACAAGAGCTGTACAATCATATTAATAGCTAAACTTGAACTAATTTAACTAATTTAACTAAAAAAACAAGCACACATACCTACAATACAAATAGACTAAAAATAGAATTACCTACAAGCATGATGGGTTAGCCCAAGACATAACCCATCATTTTTTTGCTAAACAGGTACTAACCTGACTAGTTTTATCCAAAATCAACTTCAGATAAAACCGCCAGAAATTGTTCACCGAATCTTTCGAACTTAGTCACCCCTACCCCTGTTATAGCTAACATTTCTTCTTCATTACTTGGATGATGATTTAACATTTCTTTCAAAGTAGCATCACTAAATACCACGAAAGCAGGAACATTGTGTTCTTCCGCTAAACGTTTCCGACAAGCTTTAAGTTTAAGCCATAATGGCATATCCATTTCTTCGATATCTATTTTTTGTTTTTTACCCTTACCACCGCTCTTAGCTCCCGCAGATTCAAAAATATCTTTTCGAAGTTGCAAGCTTTGTTGACCATTTAACACAGAACGACAACTTTCGGTTAATTTTAAAGAGCCATAATTTTCTACATCAACCATTAAATAGCCACGAACCACTAACTGCCTGAATACACTCCGCCAGGTATTTGCATCTAATTCTTTACCAATGCCGTAAGTAGATAAATTTTGATGAGAAAATTGTTTGATTTTCTGATTATTAGCGCCAAGTAAAATATCCATTAAATGAACGACACCAAAACGCTGCCCGCTACGGTAAACCGTTGACAACGCTTTTTGTGCAGCAACACTTGCATCCCAGGTTTCTACAGGAGTTATACAATTGTCACAGTTACCACATTTCTCAGGTGCCTGTTCATTAAAATAATTTAACAATACTTTTCTTCGACACCCGGTGACTTCACACAAACCTAACATCGCATCAAGTTTATTACGTTCAGAACGTTTAAATTGCTCACTGCCCTGAGAATCTTGCATCATTTGAGTCAGAAACATAACATCTTGCAAACCGTAGATCATCCAGGCTGTTGAATATGAACCATCCCGACCTGCCCGACCCGTTTCCTGATAATAAGCTTCTATCGATTTTGGTAAATCAATATGAGCAACAAAACGAACATCAGGTTTATCTATCCCCATGCCAAAAGCGATTGTAGCGACAATAATAATATTATCTTCACGTAAAAAACGATCTTGATTCACCTTACGTATGTCCGTAGATAATCCGGCATGATATGGCAAGGCCGTAAAACCTTGTTGAGATAAATGTTCAGCGAAACTGTCCACCCGCTTACGGGATAAACAATAAACAATTCCACTGTCATTTTGATGATTTTGCTTAATAAAGTTAACTAATTGTTTTTTAACATTACCTTTTTGACCAATTCGATATTGAATATTAGGCCGGTCAAAACCAGAAATATATTTTTTAGCCTGATGTAATTGTAAACGGTTAATAATTTCTTGTTTGGTACGCTCATCTGCTGTCGCTGTTAGCGCCATTCTGGGTACACTGGGAAATTGTTCATGCAAAACAGATAAGTTTAAATAATCGCTACGAAAATCATGTCCCCACTGAGAAACACAATGTGCTTCATCAATAGCAAACAAAGAAATAGGTAATTGTGATAATAATGATAAGGTTCTTGGTTGAATTAACCGTTCTGGGGCAATGTAAAGTATATCAATTTCCCCCGAAATTAGGCTGGTTTCAATATGATGAACTTGATCATAACTCAAGGTGGAATTCAAAAAACAGGCATTTACGCCTAATTGAGCTAAAGCATTAACCTGATCTTGCATCAATGCAATTAAAGGGGAAATTACAACACCAACTCCAGAACGTACTAATGCCGGAATTTGATAACACAATGATTTACCGCCCCCGGTGGGCATCAACACCAATATATCCTGACCAGATATTGCCTGGTTAATAATATCAGCTTGTTGACCACGAAAAGCTTGATAACCAAAAGTATTTTGTAAAATACTTAATGCCTGAACATTTAATGACTGACTGCTTGACGATAAATTGTCACTTGGTAGAAAATTTTCACTTGATGGTAAATTATTCATAATAAATATACAGACTATAAACGGCTAATTATAAAGATATTCGCTAAACAAAATGCTAAGCAACGACTAATATTAAACCAAGGATAAACTTCATTATGAATAATGTCCAAGACTCTGTTAAGTATTGCTAATAACACAAGAGTATAAATTAAAGGCTCTGTTCCATAATACTGTTGTCCCTCGATGAATCCCCTATTTTTAAAGAGTTAGGCGATAAATTGGTTTTTTAACGAGAATTAGTCACAGAGTCCTAGATATAAGGGTTGAGTTTAATTCCATTTGAAGGGACAACAATTATCTACAACAGAGCCAAATTAAAACACTTTGATATAATGATTACGCGTAATAGTCCAATAAAGCTATGACCTTAACAAAAACATTAACCATAACATCTTGCAGGAGCGGGCAGTGTCCACAACAAGTAAAGCGCCAAACACACTACTTATCTATAAAAATCAGTATAATAAGACAATATAACAATAAAATAAAACGTGGGAAACAAGCCGTTTATAGTAAAAGGGGAAAATAAAGAATATTAAAATTCAATGAGTTATATTTTTAAGAAAACAAAAAACCACTGTATAAGAGTACGCTTTTTTTATGCTTTAATGCCGGTTAAAAAACCAACTAAGTCAGTCCATTTTTCTAGCTCTTTTCACTAAAAAACCGAACTCCGATTGGGTGCCAACTATTTTTATTCTATCGCC
Organism: Alteromonadaceae bacterium; assembly: GCA_013216005.1. GTDB lineage: Bacteria > Pseudomonadota > Gammaproteobacteria > Enterobacterales > Alteromonadaceae > JABSOI01. The sequence continues at coordinate 12,144 of JABSOJ010000092.1, forward strand.
ATTTTTTAAACTATTCCAAGTCGTTTTGGATAATACTCCACAAATATAATCTAAATCAGCATACTCATATTCTTTTAAATACACCCTGCCATTACAATGTTTCCTACGATAGCGGGAAGCTTTTTTAGAAACCGTAACTAACTTAAACGCTTTATGATTATCTAATAGATATATGTGGGCCAAAACAGGCAAGCTTTTTGACGATATAATGTAAGAAAAAAAAGTTAAAATAATAGCTAACAAGACAATACCCATTTTATTCATTACCGTACCACCTTGTTTATTCGTCGTTTCTACATCTATTTTATACAAACTATAAATACAGGTAGTGATAAATGTAATAGTTGATATGAGCCAAGCCATTAATTTTAATGGGTCATTATAACCTACATTCCGTACAATTTTATAAAAAACAAATAATTAAAAATAACCTTAATAACATGTAGTTAAGCGGATTTT
>JABSOJ010000093.1 GCA_013216005.1 Alteromonadaceae bacterium
GGGTTGGGATGATGACTATATGATGAAGGTACTTATGGTTGGGTTGACAATTGGTTAATTAAGACCCGTTTGCCCTGAGTTATGCACTTATTATTTGAATCTAAGACATTCACTTATCGCTATTGTTAGAATGAAAAAGAACAAAACTAAATATCGAATAACCATTGACGGTATATCTCGCTTACTTTGTGCAAAAGAGCTGTATAAACAACACGTAAAAGGACATTGGCAAACACTCAGTAACTTGCCCTATCAAAGTAAATCAATCGTTGTTGAGTTAAATTTAGCGACCACAAATAAAGAGCCATCTCAGTGGGTTAAAGTGAAATTGTTATTTGTTCGCTCAATAAACGAAGAAAAACAACAAGCCAGTAAACATGACTGGGCGCTCTTCTTAACAACAGATAGTCAATTAAATGATGAGGCCATGCTTCAAACATACGCATTGCGCTGGGGAATTGAGGTTTATTTCAAAGAAGCTAAACAAAAGTTAGGTTTTTTGAAAGAGCAAAGTCGACATTATAGTGCCTATATAGCATCAATTCACCTTACTGGACTTCGTTTTTGCTTGCTATTATTCGCTAAGCAGGAGGAAGGTGCAGCAAGGCTAAGTGATGTTAGAAATGAGTTTGAAGAAAGTTTAAGTTGCTTGAATTTTGCGAGTAAATTATGGGGATTATTTAAAGCACTAATCGCGGGAGCGCTGAATGAGATTGTCAATTTTACAGACCAGGATAAATTTAATGTAATGGATAAAATTGAGCAAACCGTCGTCGATTTTTTTACGCAAGTCATGCAAATGGATAGTTTTACATTACGCCAAGAGGCCCTAGAATAGTGAAAGAGTTCATTCTAAGCGGTTAAAATGAACTCCGAAACTTGAGTTATTAATAAAACGGTAGGCACCTTCTATACTAGCAGGGTTGTCACTGGCTTTAACAATTGAACTACCCACATGAGACGCCATATCACTCGTCAGTTTTACCAATCTATCTGTTCTTCTTGAATCACCTAAATCTGACTGACCAAATACTAATTCTGCCCATACTTCTGAAGTTGTGTGATACATTGATAAAACCTACTTATAAACAAAAATCAATTAGATCATACCTCTACTAAAAAACCAATCTATCTCTATAGAACATTATTGAATCACTTATAATGTAGAATTGACTAAGAGATAGAAGTAGGGTGCTGGCCTGTTTATTCTTAATCCAAACTTCGGATATGATGATTTAGATTTTAATAAGGATCATACGGTTAACAAAACAGATATTGCACTGTTACAGGAGCAGTTAGGTAATCAAGTGACGGAAAATGTTGATTCACGTCTGGATCTTGATAATGATGGCAGAATTACTGGTTTAGATGTCAGTTTATTCAGACAACTTTGTCAACAAAACCGTAAAGCTCATGAGCCTAATCGTTGTTCGTTTTAATGTTGATACTTTTTTATCTTTTATCGGAACGGTTTATCGATGAGATGAGGTTCTACTGTTAAGATAATTTATTAAATAATACTTCCTGTATTGTATTTGCAGGAAGTTTTTTTTGCATTAATGATTATTGTAGGTGGTGTGATTTGAATGTGAGTTAATAAATTTAAAGCATTATTTGTAAAAGTAAAAAGTTTATAAAAGTAAACGTTGGTGCTTTACTAAATATTTGTTAAATTAAAGCTTATGCATGTAAATAATTTGGCTTCTGCCAATAACTCACTTCACAAAGTAAATTCTCAGGTGCAAGCTGGGAATACGTTTGCACGTGTACAGCAAGAACAAGCTGTTAAGGCTTTAAAACCAACTCAAAGCGAAACACAAAATTCAAAATCACTTAATGCTGAAAAACAAGCGAATGCTGTTGAACGCTTTGATGTAGATGAAAAAGCTATTGCACTGGTTGAAAATGAGTTAAATGGTTCTGGTAGTTTTCCAATAAATGACAGAGTAGGCTTAAAGGTTAATAAATTATCTGATCAAGCACAACCGGCAGTTTATGATCAGCCTTCTCAACAAAACAAAATTGCTGTAGCTGCATACCAATCTGTCGGTAATTTAGCGCAGCGTGACAGTATTCATCAAATTTTTGGGGTAGATTTATTTGTCTGATTCACATAAATCACAATCACTACAGTTAAGCTTCCATCAGAAGTATAGATTTTGGCTTTTGTTAGTTGCGGCTGTAATTATTCATCAATTACCATTAGTGTCGATCCCTTTTAAATGGCTGGAAAGTTACTTTCATGAAATAAGCCATGGACTTGCCGCGCTGTTTACTGGCGGAGAAATAGTACAAATACAGTTGTTTCCTAATGGCGCAGGTTTATGTACGACCAGAGGCGGGCTATCATTTGTTATTAGTTTTATGGGATATGCTGGTGCCACTTTTTGGGGCATGATGATTTATTCTTTAGCTTCGCTTCATCATCGTATGGCACAAGTTTTTTCTGCGTTAATCGTGTTGTTAATTGTTTGCTCGGTTGTATTTTGGGTGAGGGATATATTAACGCTTGTTATTGTTTCTTGTTTGTTTGTATTATTTTCTCTGCATTTCAAGTTAAAAAAACTGCATCACTTACAGTTAATATTACAATTGACGGGGATTTTGGTTTTACTCAATAGTATATTTAGTCCTTTGTATTTAATTGATGGAAGAGCGCTGGGAGATGGTCAGGCATTAGCCAATATAACCTTGATCCCGGAGATAGTGTGGGTCGCAATTTGGTTGATATTAGCACTAGGCGCTGCGTTTATTTTAGCAAAAAGGCAAAACAAAGTTTCAAGTGTAAAATTGACCTGAACTAATTTAGGGTTGAATGGCACTAGGTTAAGGAAAAACACACTATAAATCAGCTCCTTGCGATGCGCTTGAAATGCTTTCATTTTGATTTATAAATCAGATATTTACTCATTTTAAAGGGCTACACTATATAGTACAGCAATTCGTTTAACCGAACGTTAAGTAATGCGCATCACTAATCCATTGATTTATTTGCAAATAACCCTTAACCTAGTGCCATTCAATTTAGGGTTAATCCAGAAATAATTCAGGGTTAAGTCAGAGTGAATCAAGATTAAACTAATTTAACTAATTTAACTAATTTAACTAATTTGAACTGAAGGACGAAAAATGAAAAAGTTATTGTTTGTTATTTCTATGCTGGCAGTTTCTGCTTGCTCGATTATTCCTGAAAAACTGCAAGTGTCTGAAGACACAAATTTAATTGCTTTTTCTAACGTTAGGGCAATGCCAAAAGATAATGTTGGTCAAACTGCCCGATGGGGTGGGGTTATTGCTAAAGTGGAAAATCAAGCAGAAAAAACTATGATTGAAGTAGTTAATTTTGACTTGTCGGCGTCAGCAAGACCAAAACAGAAACAAGAAACTCAAGGCCGGTTTAGAATTTATTACTCTGGCTTGTTAGATCCGGTGATCTACAAAATAGGTAAAAGTATTACTGCAATCGGTACGGTTGGTATTTTCGAAGATGGCAAAATTGGAGAGCATGAATACCAATATCCGGTTTTAAATGTTAAAGACGTTCATTTATGGCAGGATATTCAGAAGGTTGATGTTCGCATTATACATAATCCTTATTGGTATTCGCCTGCTCTTTGGTATTACCCACCATTATTTCATCATGGTCGATATGTCTATAGACAAAAAACAGTAAATAAACCAATCACCACTAATATGAATAAAAAGATGACTAATAAAAAAGTGATTAATAAAAAAGTGATTAATAAAAAATATTTCCAACAGTAGCTTATACTTTTGACGATAATAATTTGTGAATAAATCTATGGGTAATGTAAATCAACATATTGAACTTGAAGAAGTGTGCTTTGATATCGGGCAATTGCGTTTACACGGATTAGCTTGTGGTAGTGACCAAAGCGATGTGGTTTTGTGTCTACATGGCTGGTTAGACAATGCGGCCAGTTTTTTACCTATGATGCCGTATTTGGTCGCTAATCTACCCAATAAGCGGATTATTGCTATCGACTGGCCGGGTCATGGTTTTTCATCACACCGTAGTAGTGATGCATATTACCATTTTGTAGATTGGATATATGATCTATTACAACTTTTTGAAATAAACCAATGGAAAAATGCCGATATTATTGGGCATTCCATGGGTGGCATGGTGGCAACAGCTTTTGCTGCGGCATTTCCTGAAAAAGTAAAATCATTATCGCTAATTGATTCTATTGGTTTTATCAGTGCAAAGTCTGAACAGGCAACCTTGCAACTTCGACAAGGGTTGCTCAGTCGACTAAAAGTGTTAAGTAAAAATAAAAATGTTCATGCTTCGGTTGATTCAGCAATAAAAGCCAGAGTTTCAGTTTCTGATTTATCTTATCAGCATGCCGAAATAATTGTAAAACGTGGTTTGATTAAATCAGACGAAGGTTATGTGTGGCGCTCTGATAGCCGTTTAAGAACCACATCACCTTATCGTTTAACTTTATCACAAGCTGAACAATTTATTCGTGATGTAAAAGTGCCGGTACAATTGCTGTACGGGTCGAATGGTTTGGATATGGTCACCTCGGGAATAAAGAATTTTGCGTCTTTATTCAATGACTTTTCATGTTTTGAGGTTAAAGGTGGTCATCATTTTCATATGGAAGAACCCGTAATTACGGCAAAGTTAATTCAATCATTTTTGCGTGTAGAGTAAGTATTCACGACAAAAACCTAGTTTTTTGTCGCTAAATGTGAAATTATGCAAAACTTAATTTAAAACGTTTGTTTTAATTGTTTGTTTTACTTGTAGCTTAATCACCTGAGTGATCATAATAGTATCCAGTTTATCGGGTATACAATAAAAAGTTATGAAGTCCCATTTTTGATAGAGGAGAGACACGGTGGAAAAAATCTGGCTTGAAAAAAGTTACCCTTCTGATGTTCCATATGAAATAGATCCTGATAAATATTGTTCCTTAGTTAAAATGTTTGAAAAGTATGTGACCACTTATGCTGATAGAACTGCTTTTATCAATATGGGAGCGGAAATCAGCTATCGGGAACTAGATATTCAAGCAAAAGCTTTTGCAGCCTATCTTCAACAGGATTTAGGTTTAGTTAAAGGTGATAAGTTTGCGATTATGATCCCAAATTCTTTGCAGTACCCAATTGCATTATTTGGTGCTTTGCTTGCCGGACTTACCGTTGTTAATGTTAACCCGCTTTATACTGCGAGGGAATTAGAGCATCAGCTTAAAGATTCTGGCGCTAAAGCAATACTCATTATTGAAAATTTTGCTAAGACGTTAGAAGAAATTATTGATAAAACGCCTGTTGAAAATGTAATTTTGACTTCGTTAGGGGACAGATTAGGTTTTGTTAAAGGTAAGGTCGTTAATTTTGTAGTTAAACGTGTTAAAAAAATGGTTCCGCCATTTAATTTACCTCATGCTGTTAGATTTAATACTGTATTAAGTAAAGGTTATAAAACGACATTTACGCCAGTAGATATATCTGGCGAAGATTTAGCATTTTTGCAATATACGGGCGGTACCACGGGTTTATCAAAAGGAGCAATGCTTACTCACCGCAATATGGTTGCTAACCTGGAACAAGCTAAAGCGATGATAAAGCCAATGCTGACGGAAGGAGCAGAGTTAATAGTTACCGCTTTACCGCTTTATCATATATTTGCTTTAACAGCGAATTGCCTGACCTTCTTTACTATAGGCGGCACAAATTTATTGATCACCAATCCCAGAGATATGCCTGGTTTTGTTAAAGAATTAGGGAAATATAAATTTACCGCTATTACCGGTGTTAATACATTATTTAATGGCTTGCTTAATGCTGAAGGCTTTAAAGATTTAGACTTTAGCCATTTGAAAATGGCATTAGGTGGTGGCATGGCGGTACAACGACCTGTTGCGGAACGTTGGGAGCAGGTAACTAATACACGATTATTAGAAGGTTATGGTTTAACAGAATGTTCTCCGATGGTATCAATAAGCCCGTATAATCAAGAAGCTTTTAATGGCACAATTGGCGTACCGGCACCTTCTACCGATATCCGAATTATTGACGATAATGGTGTTGATCTTTCAATGGGGCAGGAAGGAGAAATGTTGGTTAAAGGCCCACAGGTAATGAAAGGATATTACAATCGACCTGATGCGACAGAAGAAATTCTTAAAGATGGTTGGTTGGCTACTGGTGATATAGCTTTCATGGATGAAAACGGTTTCTTTAAAATTGTAGATCGTAAAAAAGATATGATCATAGTTTCTGGGTTTAATGTTTATCCTAATGAAATTGAAGAAGTTATTGCGATGCTTGATGGTGTGCTTGAAATAGCGGCTGTGGGTGTGCCACACGATGTTTGTGGTGAAATTGTAAAAGTATTTGTTGCGCTTAAAAAGGAAAACGGTGTTGATAACAGTATTGATGAAAAAGCGATAATAGAACATTGCCGTAAAAATTTAACGAATTATAAAGTACCTAAATTAGTTGAATTTAGAGATGAATTACCAAAAACCAATGTTGGAAAAATATTAAGACGTGAATTGCGTTAAGTTTAGACAGTTTTTGAAAACTGTTTTACAAGTAAAAAGCTGACAGATGTCAGCTTTTTTCATTTAGTAAGAAAAGTATTTACTGAGCTTTTCCTGAGGTTGAACTGAGGTTTTGCTGAGGTTTTGCTGAGGTTTTACTGCGCCTTTAGTGTTTGCCCATTTACTTCAAGGCTATCATCAGACATTAAATACACATACAGTGGCATAATGTCTTCTGGTTTTGCCAGAGTGTCTTTATCTTCGGCAGGAAATGCACTGGCTCGCATATTTGTTTGAGTTGCTCCCGGATTAATGGCATTAGTGCGTAAACCTGAATTTTCATACTCGTCAGCAATGACTTGCATCAATCCTTCGGTAGCAAATTTAGATACACTGTAAGGCCCCCAAAATGCACGTCCCTGTTTACCTACACCAGAAGAGGTGAATACCAAGGATGCATTGTCTGCTAGTTGTAGCGTTGGGATAAGTGCCTGAGTGATAAGATATTGAGCTGTTACATTAACTTGTATAACTTCTTGCCATATTTGCTCATGAATTTGAGAAAAAGGGGTTAATTCACCTAACATGGAAGCATTTAATAACACACCATCAAGTTTACCAAACTGTTCAGCAATCGTATTCGACATATCAATATAGTTTTGTTTGGTCGCACCTTTCAGATCCAGTGGAATGATAGCGGGTTCAGCAAAACCGGCATTAATTATTTCGTCGTAAACAGCTTCAAGTTTTTTAACAGTTTTACCCAATAATATAACCGTTGCTCCTAGTTTGGAGTAAGTGATTGCTGCTTGTCTACCGATACCATCGCCGGCACCGGTAATTAAAATAGTTTTATTTGTCAGACAGTTTTCTTTAATTTGATAGTCAAACATGAATTTATTTTTCGTAGCTAATGATAAGTGAATTCTACTATTTCTTCGCCTAAGTAACGAGATAAATATGATTAAGTGAGGGTAAAATTCATAAAAGTGGGAATTAATTGAAAAAATGCTAGCGCAAAGTAGAATCTTGGGTTAAGTTTAACTGGTCTAACTTGTTAGCTTTGAAATATTTTGTTTTAAGATTTTTCAAAGCTAAAAAGATAAGAAGTTTTAATAATAAATAAAAATAGACTAGTCCTTGGGGAGATATAATGAAAAAGCTAGTTATCAGTCTTGCTGTTATCAGTGCGCTTGGTTTAAGTGCTTGTGACAGTGAAACGATTAAAGATGTACAAACCGAAGTACCACAAGATAACACGGTTCTAAGCGCACCTGCTCGTGTTGTTTTTGATCCATCAAACGGTGTTTTATCGGTTCCAAATGATTTACTTTTTCAGGGGTCTACAGATGGTACTTTAAATATTCCTGTCGCTGATCCAACTGATTTTGCAGATCCTCAAAATGCGTTAAATATTCTTGATGGTTGGTCAACGCAAAATCCTTTTGTAATAACGTTAGATTTTCCCGAAGGTACTACTTTAGACGGAGCTAGTGTTTTTAACCCTGCCGCAGTTAAAATTTTTGAAGCTACAATGGGTGGCGATTTAATTGACAGCGATTGTACCAGTGTTCCCAGAGGTTTTGCTTGTAAAATTATTGGTGAATTAGTTTTTGGTCAAGATTTTATTGTTCAAAAATCAGGTAATGATATTGCGGTAATACCTTTAAAACCTTTAAAAAGCGCTACTAGTTATATTCTTGCAATGACTGATCATATTTCGGATGATACAGGTCGTTCAGTTGCAGGTTCATCAAGTTATGAATTGGTTCGACAAGATATCACTACTCTTCCGCTAGGAAGTGCAGCTCAGCTAGGTTTACAAGCTATAGTTAACAGTTTTGAAACTGCTGTGGTTGGTGCTGGTGTTGATAAAGACTCCATAATTTACACTATGGCTATGACTACCCAGTCTATTGGTGTGGTCCTTGGTACGGCTAAAAAACTTCTTTCTACGGGTGTAAATCCAGATCCAGCACAAGTTGTTGTGCCTCCACCTGTTATAGTGGTTACTGATACTGGTATGACAGTGGCGGGCGCATTAATTGCCGGTGGATTGCTTAGTGATGAAAATCCAGAACATGCCTCATTGTTAGGTTTACATTCTGCGGCAAAATTAAGTTTAGGTACTATTACATTACCTTACTATTTAAGTAACCCATCAGCTGAAAATCCGACTGCTCCACTGAATACTTGGTGGAAAGCTCGTTGTGATTCCGGTGCTACATTGGCTGGTTTAGCTGCAGTTAATCCTGCTGCGATCCCTGCTGATCCAGTTAGCCCGAATGATGGTTTCTGTATGGCATTTGGTTTACGTGATATTGGTATTGATACTGATAGAAACCTCACTAGATATAATCCAATTCCTGCAGTAACTTCTATGAACACTTTAGACGTTCAGATGACAGTGCCAGATTTGGCAGTTGTTAACGGTATTAGAGCAAGTCAAGGCTTAGATGCTATTGAAAAACCTGCAAATGGTTGGCCAATCGTTATGTTAGCTCATGGTATTCCTTCGCAAAAAGAGCATATGTTGCTTACTACGGGAAGTTTTGCTTTACAAGGCTTAGCGACAATCGCAATAGATCATCCGTTGCATAATAGTCGTGGCTTTGGTCCTATGAATGCTGCTATTAATCCTCTTACTTATATGAATTTGGCTAGCTTACCCACTTTACGTGATAATTTACGACAAAGTGTTGCTGATTTATTAGGACTTCGTTGGGGTATTAATTTCTTAATGGGTGCTGATGGATCTGATACTAGTATTGATAAATCTAGAGTTCATTATTTAGGTCAATCACTAGGTTCTATTACAGGCACTGATTTCTTAGCATTAACCAATACACCAATTGCTGGTGCGCCGGATATTGTTAATGCTATGTTTAAAGTTCAAGCTTCTACTTTGGCTGTTCCTACACAAGGATTAGCGCATGCTTTATTAAGTTCTGATAGTTTTGGCACTTTATTGAAGGCTAACTTGACTATGGCAGGCTCAGCAGATTTTGTAGCTTATGTAAACGGAAAAGCAGCAGCAGCGAATATAGATAATACACATGCTGATTGGAATGCTTTAACCGTTCAATCTTTTAATGAATTTTGGTCGGTGCTTTCTATTGAAGAGCAATCTGGACTTACAGGTATATTTGTACAGTTTGCTTTTGCTGCCCAAACATTGTTAGATTCCGGTGATCCTACTAACTATGCGTTAATGTTGGCGGCTAATAATACTCCGCTTCATGTCATTGAAGTTATCGGTGGTCTTGAATTAACGGGTGATTTAGAAGGTACTTTTAACGGGACTGATAGGGTATTACCTAACGGTACAGCTACAATGCCATTAGGTGGAACTGATCCGTTAATCACGTTATTAGGATTACAAGATGTTTCTGCAACTCTGTATGATGCCGAAAACCCAGTGTCAGGTGTCGTAAGATTTATTGGGGGTGATCATTCATCAATGTTCTCTCCTTCTCCAACACTTGCCTCTCCGGATCCTGTAATTAGCGCTCGTGCATTTCAGGAAATGCAAACGCAAGCAGCTACTTATTTATCTAGTAATGGACATTTATTGCCAATTATTGATTCTGGATTAATATTAGGTGGAGCAAGCGGCGACGAGTAGTGTGATACTTTGATTTAATTGCTAAAGCCCTCTTTTGAGGGCTTTTTAATGTCTGCTATTTAGGTTTTACGTGGTTATTTGGAAGTAAAGGAACGGCGATGTAGATAAAAATTTAGCTGTTAGTCATCAATAGCTAAGGGCCAACCACCAAGTTGTTGCCATTTATTAACAATATAACAAAATAATTCAGCTGTTATTTCTGTATCGTAAAGTGCTGAATGAGCTTCATTATTATTAAATTCAATATTTGCTGCGGCACATGCTTTTGATAATACTGTTTGGCCCAGAGCTAAACCCGATAATGTTGTGGTATCAAAACTGACAAAGGGATGAAACGGTGAACGTTTTATTTTACATCTCTCGATTGCTGCATTCACAAAACCTAAATCAAACGATGCGTTATGAGCAACCATTACTGCCCGTTGACAGCCGGCTAGTTTCATTTTTTTGCGGATTAATTTGAATGTCTCACTCAGCATCACTTTTTCATCAACAGCGCCACGTAATGGATTTTCAGGATCTATCCCGGTGAAAGCGAGAGCTGAAGGTTCTAGATTAGCCCCTACAAAAGGGTTTACATGAAAATGAATAGTTTCGTCTAAACTGAATAAACCCGTCGCTTCATCCAGTGATAAAGTAGTTGCTGCAATTTCTAACAGAGCATCTGTTTTTGCATTAAAGCCGGCAGTTTCTACATCAACAACTACAGGGAAGTAACCACGGAATCTTTGGGCGAAAAGTGTTTGGTCAGTTTTTTTATTTGGTTTATCATTAGCGCTAATGTTAGACATACGATGATTTAAACAACTTGTTATGAATTTTTCTTGGGGTAAATTATCGCAGAAAATAACGTTGAAAACTATATTTGTTGAGTTGAACATTATATTTGTTGAAATATGACAAGGATCAGACAGCAATGGTTAAAGTGTAAATCGCTAAGATCTAAAATTTAATCAATTATTAAAGAAATAATCACAATTTTAGGGCAAAGATGCTAAAGTTATAGTTATTGTTGTCGATAACTTTTATAAGCCCTGAGTCGTATAAATAATTAATGTTACTCATTATGAAAAAAACTATTGCGTCAATTTCCTTATTTTTATTTTTAAGTCAAGCCCATGCAGGCATAAGACAGTATAGTGCTGATCTTGATAGCTCAAATTGGAAATTGTCTGACAATTCCAGATTAGCCTGTACTCTCTCTCATCAGATCCCCAATTACGGTGAAGCTAAATTTCAAAGTACTGCCAACCGAAAAATGAATATGCAATTTGAATTGGATATGATGCGGTTACCCGATACCTATTCTTTGGCTGAACTTAGATCTGTAGCCCCATCTTGGCGACCTGGTGTTAGTGGTTATCGCCTAGCCGATATGAAGTTGCATAAACAGTTTGCACCAAGTTTATCTAAAAAAGTTGCATGGACAATGTTAAGTGAATTAGAGCAAGGTATGAGTCCCACTTTTTATTATGATGATTGGTATAACGCAAATGATAAAATTTCCGTTGGTTTATCATCGGCACGATTTGGCGATATTTATCAAAAATTTGTCAGTTGTGTAGGAAATCTTCTTAATTATAACTTTGATGATATTTCTTATACCGTATTAAATTTTCAATTTGGTGGTGATTCATTAACAAAATCATCTAAAAGACGTCTAGCGATGATCACTGAATATTTGAGTTTAGATCCTGATCTTGATTTAGTGCTTATTGATGGTTACAACGATAGCTATGGTGGACGTAACACTAACTTGAAAATATCAGAGAAGCGAGCGACTAAAATTCGCGAATACTTTGTTAATAGTGGGGTAGATCCTAGCCGAATAGAAGCGAAAGGTTATGGAGAAAAACGTCATATTGCCTCAAATGATACGGTACTAGGTCGAAGTGTAAACCGCAGGGTTATTATACGTATGGATAAACTGTAGTTAGATGTATTGTGAGCTTACGGCGAGATAGTTTAACTTTATAAATTTGATCTGATTAAATCATTGCAACCAATTACTAAGGATGCAACATGTCAAATCAAGATCTACTATCAATCGTCGTCACCGCCTTTGAACAATGGCGTAAAACCCGTACTAGTCGTAAAGGCCGCACCCCTCAGCCACTGCGTCAGCAGGCGGTTGCATTAAAAAGTCAGTATTCTTCAAGTCGAATTACTACGACACTTCAGATCAGTGGTACTCAATTTAAACAATGGTGTAAAGATAACCAACCACTTAAAGGATCATTAGATTTTGTTCAATTACCCGTAACTCTGAGTCCCATTGATAACGCTGAAGAAGCCACACTTAAGCTCGAATTATCTTTTTCTCACGGTGAGCAATTAC
>JABSOJ010000094.1 GCA_013216005.1 Alteromonadaceae bacterium
ATCCTCTGATAATGATTGAGTTTACTCTTCATAAGCTAAGCTAAACTTTGGCTCCTGAATATCTTCAGAGTAAAGAGCTCTAAAAATGTTCGTCATGAAACGATGTCATAGCGAGGGCAATCCAATGACACGAGATGTGCTCTACAAAAATAGGCCTTTAGTCATTCTAAATAACTGTATCTGGAAAAGCACAGCACGTGTCTGTGGGATGTCCAGTCGACATCCGTTTCGGGATAGGCATTAATTAGTTAAAAACTCCTGGTAAACCTCATTATCCGTTTCTTCCTGCCACTGATAACCCAAGGTTTTCAGGTGATTGAAAAACTCAAGCTGCTCATCATCTTTAACCTCAAATCCAGCTAATACTTGCCCGAAAGCTGCGCCATGATTACGGTAATGAAATAGTGTGATATTCCAGAGCTCACCTAAAGTATCCAAAAACAACTCCAATGCTCCCGGATATTCAGGAAATTGAAAACGAAAAATACGCTCTTGCATCGGTGTTGTTATTGAACCACCGATCATATAGCGAACATGCAATTTTGCTAATTCATTATCGGTAAAATCATTCACTTGATAATTAGCTTGCTGTAATAGTTTCACTAATTTGTGACGTTCATCCACTTCACTTCCAAGTCGTACACCTAAAAATATATTGGCCTGCTTTTGTTGTGCTGTAGCACCAACATAACGGTAATTAAACTCGGTGATCACCCGTCCAGCGAGTGTTTTACAAAATCGTCTAAAACTACCTTTTTCTTCTGCTATTGCTACCGACAGCACCGCTTCTTTTTTCTCGCCTAATTCACATCGCTCTGAAATATAACGCAAAGTATGAAAATTCATATTTGCCCCTGACAGAATTGCTGCTAAAGATTCATTGCCTTGGGGATCTGAATTCTTGTTTTGACAATATTTTTTCAAACCCGCCAAAGATAAAGCACCAGCAGGTTCCGCAATAACTCTGGTTTGTTCAAATATGTCTTTTATTGACGCACAAATTTCATCCGTTGTCACAGTGATCACTTCATCACAATATCGCTGGATCAAATTAAAGGTATGTTGACCAATACGTTTTACCGCTACACCATCAGCAAATAATCCAACCTCCTCTAAATCTGTTGGTTTACCCGCTTCTATTGCAGCCTTTAAACATGCTGAATCTTGTGCTTCTACGCCAATGATTTTTATGCCCGGCCGCAATTGTTTTAGATAAACCGCCATACCAGCCAACAAACCACCACCACCAACGGGTATAAATACTACGTCGAGATTAGGTTGTTGCTGCAATAATTCTTTTGCGACAGTGCCTTGACCAGCAATAACATCTACATCGTCAAACGGGTGTATTAAGGTTTTATTTTCATCACGGGCAAATGCAATTGATGCAGTTTGAGCTTCATTAAAACTTTTGCCAATTAAACGAACTTCAGCGCCCAAACGACGAACATTATCAACTTTAATATCCGGAGTTGTAATGGGCATGACAATCGTCGCGCTAATACCCAACTTATTTGCAGCCAATGCCAGTCCTTGCGCATGATTTCCTGCAGAAGCAGCAACTACTCCGTGAATACATTGTGCTTCAGACAAATTTGATAATTTATTATAAGCACCACGCAACTTAAAAGAATGTACAGGTTGCTGATCTTCCCGTTTCAAAAAAATTTGATGTCCTAAGCGCGTTGATAACTTTGTTAATGGTGTTAATTCTGTTTCTACTGCAACATCATAAACAGGTGCCACCAGAATCCGGCGTAAGTAATCCAACGCGAGTTCCTGATTTTCTATCAGTGTATGATTTTCATTAAACTCAATACTTTCAGCTTCGGTCATTAGATTTCACCCTTTTACGTTTCACCGTCAAGCAGAGCACGATTTCGTACCGCACCTTTATCAGCACTAGTGGCTAACATGGCATAATTTTTCAGGGCATAACTGATAGGACGTACGCGATCTAACGGTTTCCACGCTTGCTTGCCTTTTGCAAGCATTGCCGCTTTTCGCTGCGCTAATGCTTCATCACTAAGATTCAATTTAATAACACGGTTAGGAATATCAATATGAATAATATCTCCTTTTTCAACCAGAGCGATAGTGCCGCCATCAGCCGCTTCCGGAGAAACATGACCAATAGATAAACCCGAAGTACCACCAGAAAATCGACCATCAGTGATCAATGCACATGCTTTACCTAAACCCATAGATTTCAGGTACGTTGTTGGATACAACATTTCTTGCATGCCCGGCCCTCCTTTCGGTCCTTCATAACGAATAACCACGACTTCACCAGCGACTACTTTGCCGTCAAGAATACAGGCTACAGCATCATCCTGACTTTCAAAAACATGTGCAGGACCAGTAAAAACTAAATTATCTTCAGACACACCGGCTGTTTTAACGATACAACCATCAAGGGCAATATTGCCTGACAATACTGCTAATCCACCATCTTGAGAAAAAGCATTTTCACGGGTGCGAATACAACCGTTTTCACGATCAACATCTAGGCTATCGTAACGACAATCCTGACTGAAAGCCCGAGTGGTACGAATACCAGCAGGACCGGCACGATAAAAATCTTTTACTACTTGATCTTCAGTAACAGTAACATCATATTTGGCCAGCAACTCTGCTAATGTAGTACCTAAAACATTTACGGTATCGGTCTTTAACAGGTTTGCACGTGCTAATTCACCAAGTATTGCCATCACGCCACCAGCACGATGTACATCTTCCATATGATATTTTGGCGTTGAAGGGGCAACTTTACACAAGTGCGGTACTAAACGGGATAAGCGATCTATATCCTCCATGGTAAAATCAATTTCCGCTTCATTAGCCGTTGCTAATAAATGCAGGACCGTATTGGTTGAACCACCCATGGCAATGTCCAGACACATTGCATTTTCATATGCCGCTTTATTAGCAATATTACGTGGTAACGCTGAAACATCGTCTTCGTCATAATAACGTTTAGCAAGTTTCACAATTTGTTCACCTGCCTGAAGGAATAATTGTTTCCGATCTGCGTGAGTTGCCAACATTGAACCATTACCGGGTAAGGCTAAACCTAACCCTTCTGCCAGACAATTCATTGAATTAGCCGTGAACATGCCAGAACATGAACCACAAGTAGGGCAGGCAGAACGCTCAATTTGATCACTTTGCTCATCAGAAACTTTCGGATCAGCACCTTGAATCATCGCGTCAACCAGATCAAGCTTTATAATTTGATCAGACAGCTTGGTTTTACCCGCTTCCATTGGACCACCAGAAACAAAAATTACAGGTATATTCAAACGCATTGCCGCCATCATCATACCCGGAGTGATTTTGTCGCAATTTGAAATGCACACCATGGCATCGGCGCAATGGGCATTAACCATATATTCAACAGAATCAGCAATTAAATCACGGGATGGTAAGCTATACAACATACCGCTATGTCCCATTGCTATACCATCATCTACCGCTATAGTATTGAATTCTTTTGCAACTCCACCAGCCTTTTCTATAGCTCCACCAACTAATTGCCCCATATCTTTTAAATGCACATGGCCTGGAACAAATTGGGTAAATGAATTTACCACCGCAATAATAGGTTTGCCAAAGTCTTCATCTGTCATGCCTGTGGCGCGCCAAAGTGCACGAGCGCCTGCCATGTTGCGGCCTTGAGTAGAAGTTGCAGATCTTAATTTAGGCATAATATTTTGATATCCATTAATTTTTTAATAAGTAAAATTTTTGTAAGTCTATACAGTTACAGCTTTTATCAGGTTTAGCCGCACTCAATTATTACGTTCAATCGCTTCGTTATATGCTGGTAATTATATACTAGTAGCTACGCACGACACTTCAAGGCATCGCTTTCATTAACACTAATTTCACTTACATCAATTAATTTGTTTAACTGATGATGTAAATGATCTATTGATTTGTCACTTTGTACCGTTAATTCAATGTCCAAAACACTTTCATCAACACTCGGAAACATCGTCATGCCTGTAACAATAAAACCTCTGTAACGAGTCACTTGTAACAAACGTTCTAATACAGTTGGTTGATCTTGTGCGGTTATCCGTAAAGTATGCTGTTGCATCAGGTGCTCTCCATCATTTTATCGTTTGCGGTATTAGGGGGTACTAAAGGCCAAACATTATCGGTGGCGTCTATTTTTACCTGCAGTAAATAGGCACCATCATGAGTTAACATTTCATTAATTGCTGCGCTGACTTGTTCTTTTTTGGTGATCACTTTTGACTTAATATCAAAAGCATTGGCTAACATGACAAAGTCCGGATTATCTGATAAATCAGTTTCACTTAAACGACCATCAAAAAATAAATCTTGCCACTGACGCACCATGCCCAATTTACTGTTATCAATAAGCACTATTTTGACCGGAAGCTGGAAACGTTTAATCGTTGATAGTTCCTGAACATTCATCATAAAAGAACCATCTCCCGTCACTGCAATTACCATATCGTCCGGACGGCTGATTTGTGCGCCAATAGCGGCAGGCAAGCCAAAGCCCATAGTACCCATACCACCACTGGTTAAAAAATTAGTTGGATGATCAAATGACATATGTTGTGCCGACCACATTTGATGTTGACCAACATCGGTCGTGATTACGGTATTTTTTGCCATGGTACTGCTGATTTCTTTTAAAAGTGCCGGCGCAAAAATATTTTCACCCGGATGATCATATCGCCACGCAAAACTTTCCCTCATATGCTGACATTCGCCGTACCATTCTTGAATGGATAAAGGAATGGCTAAAGCAGGCAAATTTACTTTTAAATCACCTAAAATAGACACATCAACTTTACGGCGTTTATTAATTTCAGCCTGATCAATGTCAAAATGAATAATCTTGGCATTTGGTGCAAATTCAGCAAGCTTGCCAGTAACCCGGTCATCAAACCGGGCGCCTACTGCAATTAATAAATCACATTGCTGAACGGCTAAATTCGCTGCTTTAGTCCCGTGCATACCAAGCATTCCCAAATAACATTTATCGGTAGGTTCCACTGCTCCCAAGCCTTTCAACGTTGACACACTGGGTATGCCGGTAACAGAAATAAACTCACGCAATTCAGTAACCGCATCTGCCATACCAACACCGCCACCGACGTAAAGAACCGGCTTTTTAGCTTGGTTAAATAACGCTAGTGCCGTACCTACATTCGCAGGCTCGTTTTTAAGTAAGAAGTTATCCTCAGGATTAACTAATGTCGGTTTAGCAATACAAACATTGTCTACAGGTTCATCAACTAGCGCCGACTGTATATCTTTTGGAATATCAACTAACACAGGGCCCTGACGACCTTCTAAAGCGATAGCGAATGCCTGATGCAAGATACCAGCAAGTTCATTTACATCACGTACCTGAAAAGAATGTTTGGTACAAGCCAATGACAAACCAAAGATATCTATTTCCTGAAAAGCATCTGAGCCCATCGAAGCCATTGCCACCTGCCCTGTTATGGCAACAACAGGAATTGAATCTGATAAAGCATCAGCAAGACCAGTGATTAAATTTGTTGCTCCCGGTCCTGAAGTTGCCAGACAAACCCCTACTTTTTGAGACGCCCGTGCATAACCAATTGCTGAAAATGAAGCCCCTTGTTCATGACGACAGAGAAAATGCTTGATATCACTATCATACAAAGCATCATAAATCGGCATAATAGCACCACCGGGGTAGCCAAAAACATGTTCAACTCCGTGCTGCTGTAACACGTTAAATAATACTGCTCCGCCTGTTTGAGGTTTTTTGCTCACCATGTGCTTGTTTAAAACTATTCAATTATCATTCATTTTCAGCTTGTATGGTTAAAATATAAACTTGTCCAAAAACATAGCTGTTTTAATTAAATAATTTCATCTCCAAAAAGTAGTTATAAAAAAAAACCCCCGTGCCTTTCGGTACGGGGGTTGGTAATTCTGTTTGCTATTTTCTTTAGCTCAACGAATACCCCCGTAATGATTTTATAATCACCACGACGAGAATGTTAATAATCACTAAGCTAAGATTTTGCATGTTTATTCAATAATCCTGTTTTTTCTTACAGTTTTTTGCAATAAAGTTTGTTGGTTTCAACCTATTTAAATTAATACCATAGCTCTAATGTTTAACGCAAGCTTTTTGTTATAGCTTTTTTAAAGGACATATTTCTTTGTCTTTCCTTAATATAAAATATAGGCTCTGTTCCATAATACTGTTGTCCCTCGATGAATCCCCTATTTTTAAAGGGTTAGGCGATAAATTGGTTTTTTAACGAGAATTAGTCACAGAGTCCTAGATATAAGGGTTGAGTTTAATTCCATTTGAAGGGACAACAATTATCTACAACAGAGCCAAAATATAGCACTCGCATTTGTTTTAACAACTAATTACACTGAAGATCTTAAAGGATTAAGTTTTTAAAAACTAATTAAGAATTAAAAAGGATTTTTATGTCATTATCATGCGTATACAGCCGTGCCCGTATCGGCCTTGAATCTCCACTGATTACCGTTGAAGTAGCCAGAGGTTTACCTGCTTTCAATATTGTCGGTTTACCCGAAACTTCGGTAAAAGAATCTAAAGACCGGGTACGCAGTGCAATTATCAACTGTGGTTATGAATTTCCTGCCAAGCGTATCACCATCAATCTAGCACCTGCCGATCTGCCTAAAGAAGGCGGTCGATTTGATTTACCCATTGCCGTTGGCATTCTCGCTGCATCAGAACAATTACCTCAAACTGATTTATCAACTTATGAATTTGCAGGCGAGCTTGCATTATCTGGTGAACTACGCGCTATTATTGGCGAAATACCTATGGCAATGGCATGTAGTGAAAGCAATCGCACATTGATTATACCCAAGCAAAACGCATAGAGGCTAGTTGGGTAAAACAAGCAAATATTCTTGCAATTGAACATTTAACTCAGTTATATCCACACTTTGCCCGACAGCGACCTTTACCATTCGTAGAAGAAAAAATACATCAGGAAGTTCACAGTCAAAACCAATTAGACATTGCTGATGTTATTGGTCAACCCCTGGCAAAACGGGCACTTGAAATTGCGGCAAGTGGTTCTCATAACTTACTTTTTATTGGCCCTCCAGGTACAGGAAAAACCATGTTAGCCAGTCGGCTACCCGGTATTTTACATGAGATGACGGAACAAGAGGCGTTAGCAACAGCAGCAATAAAATCAATTTGCCATCAGCAGATAGATTTCGGATCTTGGTTAACCCGACCATTTCGAGCTCCGCATCATACCGCGTCGTCAGCCGCTTTAGTGGGTGGTGGCAGTCAGCCACAACCGGGTGAAATTTCATTGGCGCACAATGGTGTTTTATTTCTTGATGAACTACCTGAATACGAACGAAAAGTGCTGGATGTGCTTCGTGAGCCTATGGAATCTGGCGAGTTCACCATTTCCAGAGCTATGCATAAACAAACTTTTCCGGCTCGCTTTCAATTAGTTGCAGCAATGAATCCCAGTCCGACAGGGTTTTACAATGATAACCGCAGCACCCCAGAGCAAGTACTGCGTTACTTAAATCGATTATCGGGGCCATTCCTTGATCGAATAGACATTCAAATAGAAGTTGCCCGATTACCTAAAGGCATGTGGTCCAACTCAGTCAATAACGGTTCTGCAAATAATAATGAAACCAGCGCCCAAATCAGGCAAAGGGTACAGAAATGTCGACAACGACAAATAAACCGACAAGGAAAACCTAACGCTCATTTGGGCAGTGCAGAAGTTCGTTTACACTGTAAATTGAGTGCAGAAAATAATGAATTTTTAGAACTCGCCGTAGAAAAACTGGGATTATCAACCCGAGCCCACCACAAGATCCTTAAAATATCCAGAACCATAGCTGATATTAAAGCGATAGAGGATATTAAACATGAACACCTCATTGAGGCTTTATCCTATCGGGCTATGGACCGGTTATTGCGACATTTAACGCAAGGATTCAACTGATAAAACATTCAATAACTAACCTGAGTTCGGGATAAGCAGCACTTGCTCAACACTTCTTTTTTCCCGATGCTCTACGTTAAAAAAATGAAATGTTGATTGAGTAAATAATATCTTAGTAGTAGCCATCACCTTGCTTTCACCTATTAACTTATTAATTTTACGTTACTATCAAGCACTCATTATCCAGAATTCAGGTCAACTAACTGATCACTTAACTTATCACCTAGCTTATCGCCTTAAAAAAGGCCTTAAGTAAAGGTTGTTGGCGGCGCTGCTTCAAACAGCAAACCCCCAATTCAAAAGGCGCTATTGTTCCTGCCTGTGACAAGTATTGGACCCGATCTTTAACCGGACTATTATCTACAACCACCTGTGGTGAAATACCAACACCACAGCCTAAAGCAACCATGCTAACAAGTGCTTCGTGACCAGAAACCGTTGCGTAGATATTCGGTTTACCTTGTTGTTTTTTTCGATACCACTGCTCAAAACGTTTTCTTGCTGGACCATGCTCGGGCAAAATAATCGGGATTTTTGACCAATCCAACTCTTCTTGCTGTAGTAACTGCTGCACTTTACAAGCCATTGTCGGAGCAATTACAGCCAGTGGTATTTCGGCTAAATGATGAAACTCAATACTGCTTGATAAATTTTCAGGTCTGGCAGCAATAGCAAAATCAACCCCTTGTTGGCTAACTTGTTCAAGCGCGTCTGCAGCATCTCCGGTTGTTAACATTATTTCAACCAGAGGATGCTGTTGACGAAAACGATCCAACAACGGCGGTAAATGACTATAAGCTGCAGTAACCGAACAATAAATATGTAATTTTCCCGTTAAATCCGCTTGTTGTTGATTCAGGGAAAGTTTTAGCAGCTGCCATTGCTCAAGTTGTTGCTCAGCAAAGAGTTGCAATTGCCTGCCAGCATCAGTTAAAAGTACATTCCGATTATCACGATGCAAAAGAACACAGCCCATTTCATCTTCCATACGCTGCACTGCACGACTCAAGGTTGACGGACTCACATGAAAAGCCAGCGACGTTTGGCCAAAGTGTAAGCTTTGTGCTAAATGTTTAAACATTGCCAGTGATTTTAAATCCATCTTTTGCCTCTTTGCCTACTTTGATTATGGCACCAATCAAACCGGGTAACAGTTCATATTTGTGTATTATCATGTTTAAGTTGATACAGTTCAGAGCCTGTATAGGTTTGAACTCATGTAAATTAATAGAAAACATTGTTGAACTGTAACCCTAATTTAGCCTATATGGTCGGTGCCTTGATTATTGTCGTAACGTTTGGTCGTTTACGTTAAAAACATTTTCTCTTATTCACCTAATTTTTATTATTGCATATTACGCAACTTAACAATGCAAATATATCATTTTAAGCAACAAGAAAATTAGTCTATGCTTATTTAATCGTTAAATTTGCAAACATATTTTTGCACTTAAAATTTATCACTTTATTTGATGCAACTGATTACAAGTCCCAGGAGAATACTATGGCTAACTATTTCAATACCTTAAGTTTACGTGAAAAATTATCACAATTAGGCAAATGTCGTTTTATGAAACGAGCTGAATTCAGTGACGGTTGTAACTTCATTAAGGATTGGAATATCGTAATTGTCGGTTGTGGTTCACAAGGTTTGAACCAAGGTTTAAACATGCGAGATTCGGGATTAAACATTTCTTACGCTTTACGTGATGCGGCTATTGCTGAAAAACGTCAATCATGGCAGTGGGCGACAGAAAACGGCTTTACTGTCGGCAACTACCAAGAACTGATCCCTCAAGCTGATTTGGTATTAAACCTGACTCCTGATAAACAACATACTTCTGCAGTGACCGCAGTAATGCCACTAATGAAACAGGGTGCAACTTTGTCTTATTCTCATGGTTTTAATATTGTTGAAGAAGGCATGCAGATCCGTTCAGATATCACAGTTGTAATGGTTGCGCCTAAATGTCCGGGCACCGAAGTACGTGAAGAATATAAACGTGGTTTTGGTGTACCTACGCTAATTGCTGTTCACCCTGAAAACGATCCTCAAGGTAACGGTTTGGCGATTGCAAAAGCTTACGCTTCAGCTACTGGTGGCGATCGCGCTGGTGTGCTTGAGTCGTCATTCATCGCTGAAGTAAAATCTGATTTAATGGGTGAGCAGACCATTCTTTGTGGCATGTTACAAACCGCCGCAGTATTAGGTCATCAACAACTTATTGCTAACGGTGTAGACGCTGCTTATGCACGTAAATTATTACAGTACGGTTTAGAAACCACTACTGAAGGCCTAAAACACGGCGGTATCACTAACATGATGGATCGGCTGTCAAACCCTGCAAAAATTAAAGCGTTTGATATGTCTGAAGAGTTAAAAATCATTTTACGTCCATTATTCGAAAAACATATGGATGATATTATTGAAGGTCGTTTCTCTGAAACTATGATGAAGGACTGGAAAAATGATGATGTAAACTTACTGAAATGGCGTGCGGAAACAGCTGAATCAACTTTTGAGCAAGCTGCAGATTGCGACATAGAAATTAGCGAGCAAGAATATTATGATAAAGGCATTTTCGTTGTTGCAATGATCAAAGCAGGTGTTGAATTAGCATTTGATGCGATGGTTGCTACAGGGATTATTGATGAATCGGCATACTACGAGTCTTTACACGAAACACCATTAATTGCTAACTGTATTGCCCGTAATAAGTTATATGAAATGAACGTGGTTATTTCTGATACCGCAGAATATGGAAACTACTTATTTACTCATGCCGCAGTACCTTTACTTACCGATTATGCAAGCAAGTTAAGCCATGAAGAATTGGGTGAAGGTATCAAAGAAACCTCAAATGCTGTTGATAATGTGCGCTTAATTGAAGTAAACGAAGCCATCCGTAGCCATGGTGTAGAAGTTGTTGGTAGAGAATTACGTGGCTATATGACTGATATGAAAAGTATCGTTGAAACCAGTTTATAATATTGAGTTCTACTGCTTTAACTTTTGTGAAAAGGTTAATCACTAGGAGCTAAATACCACTTACGGCACACGTTAATTCTTGTGCCGTTTTTGTTGTTTTTTTCACAAAGCAATAAGAATCTACCAAGAGTGAATTTAACAATGTCACGATCACTAAAACTGCCAATATTTATTTTGATGGCAAGGTACATTTAAAACGTTAGGAATAATGATGCCCACAGAGGATAAATTTGGCTAGGGCGAAAAACAAGACTAAAGTGCCTTTCAAAGTTCCACTCGTGTCCATCATTAGAGGTGTAAAACACATATGAAGTATCTGACGGGCAATTTTTAAATATTGGGAGCTTGTTTCACGGGTACCATGATATGCATCATCACCTTTCATTGTGCTAACAGTGGTAGCAATACCATTTTTACCTGATTTAAAACGCTCAAATAACAATTTTCCCCATTGCTGACCATTGGCATAAACTATCAACGCCCCGCCATCATAAGCAGCATTAAATTCAGTCGATACTTTCGCTGAAAAAAAAATAAGTAATCGTTGCCGACCCTCTTATTAGGCGACGCTATTTAAAATCTGATGCCATTTTTACTGAAAATCAACTCAGATTTTAAATCTCAGCTTTATGTGCGGAACGTCAGGTTAATAATTTCTGTTAACTTTATCTAAGGTAATTAAAGCTCATCATGACAGGATAAACGGAACTAAATAATTGGTGATCTTACATTCCTGTCACTTCCGCCACACAACCCGTTATACGTGTAATTTGTTGTCACATTTCTGTTGGGATCCGTGCCTATTTAAAAAATTAATTTTTATCGAACAAAAACCATAACCTTCTAGCCAAGTGCAAATATGTAATAGAAAACCCACCTGAAATGTCACTAGTTAATTAATCATTAATTTTTAGACTCCCATGGATAAAGGGCTCCAAGAGGGATTTCCTAGGTATAAGGACAATTTCATCTTGTCCCTGAGTCCCCTGGATCATATTGGCTCCTAATACGTATAACTTAACTGTAATGAGCAGATATGATGCCAACTTGTCTTTGCGACATAACCACTTGATAAATAGATAAATAATAAACAACTATAGATGTAAGGATGTCCGAATAGACACTTGAGGTGTCCATATTTGTCCGATTTTACAAAAATGGACATTTGGACAGTGTTTTGGATTATGTCTTAATAATCAAACAACTAATTAGTGTTCGGCCAGAATGGGAACATAGCAAGGGGGATCCAATGGTGCAATATGAACCTAGGGTTGGGCGTTTAGTCATTTATTGCGTAAAGCCTTTTTATTCTCAGGTGCTAAAAATAGAGCCCTTTAAGGTAATTAATAAAATTGAGATTAACATACAATCTGGTAGAACAAAAATCAAAACACTAAAGATCAGTAACTAACCATCAATAAATATTTCCTAACAGGCAGCAAAAAAGTTGC
>JABSOJ010000095.1 GCA_013216005.1 Alteromonadaceae bacterium
TTTTTTGAAAATCCTGACGTTGAATAAAAAATCAGTACACACATTATACATAGTATGTACAAATACTAATGTTTAATTACAAGGGTATAAACTCACTCACGGGTTAAAATACATAGTATTTACTATAAACACCGACCGTTTTATGAGACCTATAAAAACGACCAACATAGTATTTTTGGTACCATGTTATATCTATAACGTCTAATGCATTTATATTACTTGTACTGTCATTAGCGTATATTGAGTTGTTCAATAAATAACCGTCATGTGTCAACGAAACTATGGCTGATCGTCTTTCTATCTTAGCAGAAGAAGAAATTCACTCGCTTTATTCCACTCCAAAGCTGGATGATGAAGAAAGAGCTTTTGTTTTTGAATTAGATGAAGAGGATAAAACTTATTTAGAGAGCTTAAAAAACGATATACCAAGAAAAATAAATTATATCCTACAGTTGGGTTATTATCGCGCAGTAAACTATTTCTTTCGGTTCAGTTTTCAAAAGCAACGATCAGATGTTGAATTTATCTTAAAACAGTACTTTCCAAACACGCCTTTTCCTAAAAAACAGATATCAAAAAACTATCATTATGATAATCGTAGTAAGGTAATGATAAAGTTCGGCTTCACTGATCCCGACAATGATTTTAAAAACCAGTTGCTGAGTGAGGCAAAAGCAATAGCTAAGCGTCACGTGTTACCTAAGTTTGTACTTCAATACCTACTAAGTTATTGCTTACAGAAAAAAGTTATCCGTCCAGGTTATTCTTATCTACAGGATCTGGTAGGAAAAGCACTTAAATATGAACGTAATCGCTTGATCAACATTTTCTACACCGATGCCGATAAAGATCTTCGCGATCAACTTGATAATTTATTAGGCAATGAGGATCTGTTCTACAACTTAACGTTACTGAAAAAAGATCAAAAAGATTTCAGTACAACAGAAATTAAGAAAAGCGTTATAAAACAACAAACAATCATTGGGATCTATAAACTGTCCCAGCAACTGATATCAAGACTGGGTATCTCAGAGCAAAATATTATTTATTACGCTGATCTCGCTGAATTTTATACTATTCAAAAAATTAAACAGTTCAAAAATAAAAACCAAGCAAGACTCTATGTATTGTGCTACGCCTATCGGCGATTACTGAAAATTAATGATCATCTGGTAGCCAGTTTTACACATAAAGTTTTAAGTTATACGAACGCAGCGGAAGATTATCAACGCACTAAAATTGATATAGAAGAAAGTATTCATAAAGCGCTTAAAGATCATGCCTATGAAGTACTGGCCATTAATATTAATGAATCCATCCCTGATGGACAGATCAGAGAAACTGCTTTTAAAATTATTCCTAAAGATAATTACAAAAAATTTCTAAAAGATTTTAAAAAACCTAACTTAAATCGGGATTTTTATCGATGGGAAAGTTATGAAAAACAGACTATGGCCATTAAAAGGAACTTGCGTCCTCTGTTTAAAGTATTGGATTTTTCCTGTGCTAAACAAGGAATGACCAATGCCATCTTATTTTTAAAAGCTCATATTGCTAAAAATAATTCATTTAAAAAATACCGGTATAAAGATGTACCCTTGGGATTTTTTCCAAAATCAACGAGAAGGTATCTGACGTATAAAACACGAAATAATGAAAATCGGCTTACAAAAAAGATTGATGGCAATCGTTATGAATTTATGGTTTATCTACAAATCAGCAAAGGATTAGCTGATGGCACAATTTTCGTTAAGGATAGTAATAATTATCGAGCACTCGAAGATGAATTAATTGAAATTGAATACTGGACAAAACATAAGGAAGAAATATTATCTCAATTAAATATGCCGTTATTATCAATGGAGGTCACTGACTTACTCAGCCAACTAGAATCTAGTCTTGAAGAAAAATATCGTCGAGTTAATGAAAATATTAAACAGGGTAAAAATTCCGATATAAAAACAAAATATAATAAAAAAGGTGAATTAATTAAGTGGACATTGCCTTATACCAAAGTCAATGATGATATAAATAATCCCTTTTATGAACAACTGCCGATAACGAGCATTGGTGATGTCCTTCAATTTACCGCTGATACCACAGGTTTTATGAAATCATTCACTCATCTTCAACCGATATATGCTAAAACAACGCCTGATCCTGAAGTAACCAATGCATGCATTGTTGCTAATGCCACGGGGACGGAAATTAAAAAAATGAAAGCCATTTGTGATGTTAATGGTCAAGACATGGATAACGTCAACAAAAATTTCATTCGTAGACAAACACTTTGCGCTGCCAGTGATGTTATTGTAAATCATACGTCAAAACTTCCTATTTTTAATGAATATAATCTGACTGACTACGGAGTTCACGCTAGTGTAGACGGGCAAAAATTTGTGACTAAATACAATACAATCAAGTCGCGTTATTCGAAAAAATATTTTGGTACGATGAAAGGTGTTGTGATGTATTCATTGATCGCCAATCACCTGCCGTTATGCCTTAAAGTGATCGGTGCAAATGAGCATGAATCTCATTTTTTGCTAGACATTGTTGAAAGTAATACCAGTGATGTTGAAATAAAGGGTGTTTCTGGTGACATGCACAGTATAAATCGGGTTAACTTTGCATTAATGCATATGTTTGGATACCAATTTATGCCGAGATTTACTCAACTTGGCGATAAAACTGACAATAACCTGGTATGTTTTAGCAATGTTTCTGATTATCAACACCATATTATTAAACCCAGTAAACAAGTTGATAAAATACTTATTATCAGAGAATGGGATAATGTGCTGCGAATATTTGCTTCGCTTGCACTCAAAAAGACCACTCAAAGCCAAATCGTTCGTAAACTATCATCTTACAAAAAGAATCCCACGCTTAAAGCATTGATTGCTCTGGATGAAATATTCATGTCTGATTACCTGCTAAATTATATCGATGTTAAAGATATACGCATTGTTGTACAGGGTTCATTATGCAGAGGTGAAAGTTTCAATCAACTTTCTTCAACGATAGCTAAAGTGAGCGGTGGTAGAATGCTTAACGGAAAAAATGAAATTGAATTAGACATTAATGCCGAATCTATCAGATTAATTGCAAATGCAGTTATTTTTTATAATGCAAATTTACTATCCAAAATTTATGAGTATTATCGCAATACAAATCCAGAAAAAGTAAAGAAAATCAGTCGATTATCTCCGGTAGCATGGCAGCACATTAGCTTTATTGGAAAATATGAATTTTATAATAGAGGAAATATAATTGATATTCAAAGACTTACTGAATTATTGCTTACTGATTTAAAAATCGATATTTAAGCTGTAAGCTAGTTGTACCAAGGGATACGAGAGAGGTTAGTGACAGATCGGGGCGTTAGTTAATTAACCCCGTATTACGTCCCGACAGGGCTATACCGACAACTTCTACACAGCAAGGCTTTCGTTTCGGTCATTCCGTGATCGGCACTATTGAAAATCCAGTATTTCACTTTGTTTTTGAATTTTACGGTTATGCAACTTATCACGGCCTTGTAGATTTAGGAAATCCGTTAATAAAAAAAGTAATTTCAACAATGATAGAGAAAGAAGACTATTTCTTCTTTGCTATTAATCCTGATCAAACGGTAACCGCATTTCGTTCACAACTTGATATCCCTGTACTTGAAGCATTAAAAATAAATTTTGAACGATATGGAAAAACCAGTGAGTCACCTGAATACTATGAAAAACTTTGCTGTGAATTCAAGAAAAAACCGGATCCCCCGGGACGGGTGTTTAATTGGGTTTGCCGTAATAATCCGAGTTATCTTGATTTAACAGAGAACAGGTTAGAACTTACTCCTAGACAATAGCGGGTCTGGGGTCGAGTAGAACGACCAGACCCGCCTTTGATGATGAGCCTGTTTTGGTTAAGTCGGAATTACTCTATATTATTTATATGCTTGGGCTGAGAAGTGAGTAATATTCCACTTTATAGATCTGTTTTTTTCAAGAAGTGAATAAATTTTTCTGTTATTACTAGTTTGTTTTAACAAGTAGTGGTTTTAGTACCGTTGGGACGGGTTCGGGTGCTAATTCAATCTATTGTAGATAGCTATAAACGGCTAAATATCATGTCTAATAAAGCGTAAAAAAGTGATTTGTTTTCCATGAAATTAACCAGTTTTTGCTTTCAGCATTTAGCCCTTTCTTCAGCCGCTTTTGCGTTAGAGTTCGCTAAGTTTGTCCTGGCACCCACGGGTAAATGAACCCAATTAACCTTGTAGCGCGTGATATTACATTCCTGTTACTTTTGCCACATAATTCATTTAAGTTACAGGGTAACATTTATATTTTATGTACTGTGGTTAATTACCCGATAGCACGTAATTAACCACAGCCCCCCTTATTGAAATGAATGCAAGATAAAGTGGCTACACACATACGGGTGTAAGCTATGTATGTTCTATGGTTTAAGTGTTCACTCTTTAAAATCTAAAACACACGATATACACCATGTCCTTTAACAAAAAAAGGCAATATTCATTATGGTTTATAGTCATTCTAACTACTAAAGGAGCACACAGAGCGATTTATTTTGTTTCAAGTGTTAATCTTGGTGGACAGCACTTAAACGCCTTAAATGGTGTCCTGTGGCGTTTTTTTCACTGCTAAACAGTCTTTATAATGGGGTCCTGTGCATAGATGGATAAAAAATCGCAGAGCATATTTAAGTGTCATATGTAATTTTAACCTTTCACCCGTTAATAATAGCTGGAAGCCATAATATACCCATACTTGTCGATTTGATTATTAACAAAATTCAATTTTTGAAATGTTGCTTTTTGTTCACCACCTCTATCATTTAGCAAAAAGCATCAAGCCTCTACAGAGTATTGTTAGCAATCGATACAGCAGATTACGCGAATAATTTTGCGTTTATGCACAGAACCCCTTGATGTTAATCCACAATTGGATATAGACGAACCCATATAACTGTCAATCTTTGTATTAGGAATTATGGGGTTGGCATCACGGCGGTTCAAAAAACAGTAATTCAACCGTATTGGGGGTCTGCGGAAGAATCCCTATTGTTAAGGCTTTATTTTTTTAAAACACTCTGAAAAATATTTAACATTAAAAGAATTAATTATATTTTTCTGTTTAGCTACCATTTCATCATATTTTCGGCTTTCATCTTCAAATGAATCTTCACCAAAAGAATCTATTTGAATACCTAGTTGCGTTAACGTATCAACATGATCTTGACTAAACGCATCAATAACAATGACACTATCTACTTGATCAAACATTTCTATAACTTCATACAAATCATTTTTCGTTTGCCTTAACTCAATAATATTTTTTGCTTTATCTGCAACAATGTTGCATTGTTTTTCCATATTTCTAATGAATAATTTTCGTCATATTACTATGTCAGCACTATAAGATTAAAAATAGAACAGAGTGTTGTATGTAAAATACAATGAAAAGTATGTGTTTATTCATTGATTTTTTAATTATCAAATCACAGAGCTAGGTAAATGCAGGACAAAACCTTATTGATAACCAATTGAAATAATGCAAGATCACCTTTTAGTATTTATGAAGTGCCGCTCTGTAATTACAGAGGCCATCTCATAATTCTGAATTATTCTTTATTCATCAATATATTCTCAGTTAACGCTGTAGACATTTAAAACGCTATCAGTTTAAATACAAAAACTTGTGAGTTAGTTCTAAAATATAAACTTAATTTAGAGAAAATTATTTTGCTTTGAAATCACCGGAGACTAATTTGAAATTATTTCAGTTTGCTTTGTTATTCTTGATTAATTTACCCCTTTATGCAGAAACAAAGCCTGATGTGGATATCGCTATCACAAAGTCTAGAGATAACACTTGGACGCTCACATATCAAATGAGTAGACCTGCAAATCGACTTGGTTTTGTGCGTAACCCGGACAACTCTCGAATTGAACGTTGGAAGCCTGTTTCTTCTGATTTTGAAATTGTTTTTGAAGAAGGTAAAGAATATTTAAATAAAAAAGACGGTACCTCCTTTGAGCATGTTGAACTTATGTTAACACCGACTTATAAACACCTATCCAAAGATTATGCACCTTTCTCTCCTTATTCAGATGGTGGGGTTTTGATCTATACGGGGCGTTTATTTGCTTGCATTGATAAGTGCTCAGATAATGTTAATGACTGGCGGGTATCAATGAATATTCCTCAAGGCGAACACTTAATCGTAAATGGTAAAGTTTATACTAAATCAACCAACTGGGTTGATAGAGACGATGGAATGAATGTATATGTCGGTCGTCAAAAACCGATAGAAACTGATAGTGTTATTGCGGTTATCGATAGTGGTTTGCCAGAAAAAATTCAATCGTCGTTAAGTGCTGATATACCGAAGTTAATGGTTTATTTTCAAGAAAGGTTAGGCAAGCTTAGCGGAGTTAAATCAACCTTGTACGCGTCATATGCTAAAGTTGACGATCGCTCGTCCCAAGGTGGTACGTTGCCTCATCAAATCTTTATGCATTGGAATTTAAATGATCTTAACAAAAAAGTTAAAGACGCGAAGTTTATTAGTCAGACCACCTGGTTCTTTGCTCATGAAGTTGCGCACTTGTATCAAAGAAGCAAAGTGGGGGTATTATATGGTGAGTCAAATCAGTCTTGGTTACACGAGGGTAACGCTGATTGGCTTGCGGCTCTCGCTTTATTAGACTTATATCCTAAAACAGAAGAATACGTCACTGAAAAAGTGGGCAGATTCAAAAAACATTGTGTGAAAGGTTTAACAGAGCTTAAGTTAATGGATGCGGCTAAGAAAGGCCAGTTTGGTTTGTATTATACCTGTGGTTTACTAATACATCAGGCAATTGATCAAGCAGTTCAAAAGAAAAGCAATGGTTTAAAAAATATTTACTCTCTGTGGAATGAATTTCGTCAAAAGGTCGAGCAGGGTGATAAAAAAGGGCCTGAGACGTTCTTAGCGTTGGTCGAACAATATGCTTCAAAGGAATTGGTGGTTCGCATTAAAGTGCTGGTTGAAACTAAGCTTTCTAATCCTGAAGATACTTTAAGTAGGTTAATAGCCGACAAATAAAATTTTAGTCTGATTTAGCCAATTATAACAGAGATCTCCATACAAAAAGCTAATCCGAATTAACTTTATAATTTCTTAGGATAATGACACACTTAATGGTAAAAATGAGCCTAAATCTTTATTTTTTTCTGGAAGTCTAATAATGGCACACAACACGATTTG
Organism: Alteromonadaceae bacterium; assembly: GCA_013216005.1. Lineage (GTDB taxonomy): Bacteria > Pseudomonadota > Gammaproteobacteria > Enterobacterales > Alteromonadaceae > JABSOI01. The sequence continues at coordinate 7,273 of JABSOJ010000095.1, forward strand.
TTAAAAAAAATCAATATAATTATTCTTAATATCAATGTGGTAGAGTGACCAAGTCTGTGTTTTTATCGCTTTTGTTGTAAAACGCTATTATGACCACTTTCTGGCATGAAATCATTTAACATCCAAACATTTAAAATTGATAATGTAAAAGTTGCCACTTTGCGTAGCTATGAGGTAACTACCCCTTTATGGATGGGCACTAACTAAGGACGAACACTAATTAATTTTAGAATATATGCCAATCTTAATCACAAAAAATGCTTGACGACAAATTACCAGTCATATCTATTTTGTTGCTAATATTTTAACCATCCAATAACAAATCTCTTAAGAATACCGGGTTGTGTGGCGGAAGTGACAAAATTGTAAGGTCATCATTTAAGTGAATAATAACCTTCAATTTTTTTCATAAATTATCGTAGAATTAATACGGGTCTGTACGTAATACGTGTAATATGTTTCACACTTATTAGTTAGAGGGTAACCGTTAAGTTTTTTACTTGGTTAAATCAGAGAATCATAAAAAATCGCCATGGAGTGCCCTGTAAGCCGTTTTAATGCTATTTCTGCACCATTCCACCTGAAAACAATAAAAATTAACCTGTGGGCTTGTATGGAGATTTAAACGCTATATTGGATGGTTCAACTGGGTGTTGTTTTCTTGGAGATGAAGGCTTTTTAATCTCACTAATCGTTAGAGGGTAACAATGTATTATTGGGGTTCTGTGCATAAACGCAAAATTATTCGCGTAATCTGCTGTATCGGCTGCTAACAATACTCTGTAGAGGCTTGATGCTTTTTGCTAAATGATAGAGGTAGTGAACAAAAAGCAACATTTCAAGAAATTGAATTTTGTTAATAATCAAATCGACAAGTATAGGTATATTATGGCTTCCAGCTATTATTAACGGGTGAAAGGTTAAAATTACATATGACATTTAAATATGCTCTGCGATTTTTTATCCATCTATGCACAGGACCCCATAATCTGGCCGGGTTGTATGAGTCTATGGGTGACTATGACCGAGCCCTGCCGTTGTATCTGCGGTCACTCGATATCAAGGAAAAAGTCCTTGGTGCTGAGCATCCAGCCGTAGCAACCTCACTGAATAATCTGGCCGGGTTGTATGAGTCTACGGGCGACACTGACCGAGCCCTGCCGTTGTATCAGCGGTCCATAGATATATTGGAAAAAGTCCTTGGTTCTGAGCATCCCTCGACCATAACAGTAAAAGAAAACATGAATAAACTAGTACTTAAACTCAAATAAACAAAGTAATGGCGTCATATCGGGCTCTGTTGTATCTTGCTTTCTTAACCAAAAAGCTGGAATTTAAAAAACATAAAATCAATTGGTTAAAAATCAAAAATAGCAAAATACGCAAGATGCAACGGAGCCAATTTGTCTGCTTTATTCTGAACTTCCGATAAGGAAAATTCAAAGCTCAAATATAAGTTAGAGTGTAACACAAACAAGTTAAAATAAAAGTTACCGCCTAACATAAATGTTTAGCTGTAGACTACCTTATTATTTCATAACACATGACTCAACTTGGTTTGTTTAGGGTATACCTCAAGAGGACCACTAAAAAGTGACCTTGAAACCGGAAGAGAACCACTTATAATAGACCAATATAACAAGACCACTTAAAAAAGACTATTATGCGCGTATATGCTTACCTTCGGGCAAGTACCTGTGATCAAGATGAAACCCGTGCCAAATCAGAATTAATTGAGTTCGCTACAGACAAGCAGATTGAAATCAGTGCCTGGTTTTTCGAAAATGAGTCCGGAGCTAAACTTAACCGACCTGAATTATTTCGTTTACTTGATATTGCTGTATCGGGTGATGTTGTTTTGGTGGAAAATGTCGACCGTATTAGCCGTCTCAATACGAAAGATTGGGAAGCGTTAAAACATACCATTAACAGTAAAGGACTTCGTGTTGTTTCCCTCGACTTGCCAACCAGTCACCAATTACTCCAAACTGGTGATGAATTTACCGAGCGTATGCTAACGGCGATCAATACCATGATGTTAGACATGTTAGCGGCGATTGCTCGTAAAGATTATGATGATCGAAAACGTCGACAAGCACAAGGCATTGCTAAAGCAAAGGGCAATGGGCTTTATAAAGGCAGACGTGATGATTTTGATAAACAACGGAAAATTTATAGCTTACTTGAAGCAGGAAAAAGTTATAATTATATTCAAGATATAATCGGCTGCTCCAGGGGATTAGTGGCTAAAGTTTCAAACAACCGGCAACGGGAACTTAGTACTTAAAAGCATTAAATTTCATTCTTTAATTGAGCGCTTTTTGAGTAAGCGCAATTAGTATAAATTAGTGATAATAAAGCTGACTTAATTCTGCATGCAGAATATTTTGATGAAAACATGAGACATAGACGTAAAAAGGAAAAATATATGGAAGTACATAAATCATTTTTTCAAATTGGACTATTTGACCCATTGTTTGATGATGTGTGGCCTTGGCACTTTCATTATGAAAACGGTGTATATTTGTCTAAAAAATATCGAAAGTGTGGTTGGAATAGCTCTGCTGAGTTTGAATCTCCCAAAGATGCCAGAGAGTTTTACCATAATTGGAAGCACAGAGAAAAATTCAAAATGGAATTGATCGAAGTAAAAAGATGGGTGACCGTACCCGATCCTGTTTTTCCACCAGATCACCCAAGAAGTATTATTGAAAAAATTCGACAAACAGAAAAATGTCATCATGCCCGGACAGCGATAATGTGGTTTATGGGAATGGAAATTAAAGATTACATGACAAAGCCTACATTGCTAAAACATAAAGCGGTATTGCTTAAATATGGTGTGGATATAGAGACAGAATGCCTCGACCGTTTGGAGCCATTGGTTTCATCAGAAGATGTCTGGCAATTATCCAAACCTGACTTAGATCTTATATAGTGGGTTGTACCCATGAAAGCAAAGATTGTAAGACGGTTAAATCTAAATAAATTCCAGACGAATTAAATAATGGAAATTTACAAATTCTGTATGCAGAATTATAAAAACTTTTAATCGTTCCCCATTATGAATTTAATATAAAAAATACAATCTATATTATTCAATTGGTTACTTAATAATATAATGAAAAATCAAAAATAGATATTTGGCTTGTAGGCCACGTTATACAAAAGCGGTAGGGAAGTCTATCAACAAACCGTTCTTTTATTTAACCGACCTTTAGACATAGAGAGCATAAAAATGTGGGGGGGGCAAATTAACGAGGTGTGTCCAAAATGCATCTTGCAACCCCATGTTCCATTAGTCTTGTGAACTAAGGGGATCAACTATTTTGTGAAATGCCCCCTACATTTTTATGCTCACCAATTTTCTTCTTCGGATCATCGTAACTCCAATAAGAAAGCTACTAAATAGCAGAATGTTCCGGGGCTCATTAACTGGATTAATGGTCTCTGACATAGTTATATTATCAAAATATCCTACATTTTGACCAGTCCCATACCAATAGTTACCATATTCTCCCATCAGTCTAAAATCACTAATATCAGAAAGAACATTCTTGAGTTCATCTGCTGTTGCATCATTATTAGTTCCCCATATTTTCCAACCTGAATTTGACATTAGAGGGATATCAAAATGATTCCACGAGTTTGATACCATTTGTTGAATATCATAATAAATTGATATTCCATTTCCTGATAACCGTACATCATCGCTCGGATTGATATTGATGTTTTTAAGGAATAAGTCATAGCTAAGTATTCCACCATAAGCGGCAGATAGATCACCATGCCATTTATTTCCGCCGACTATGTAACCGGGGTTTCTCCCTCTGTAATTTCGTAAATTTTGGAAATAAAAGGCTCCATTGATTACTTGATTATACGAATCCCAATATTGAAGATCATAAATTCTCCAACCATCAGTTCCATCTTCAAAATCACTGTAAACTAACGTTTCTGGTGATAAGGTAATGGGGCTGCCCAAGATTTATTTTGAATCAAACTAAACAGAATGAACATGATTAATAAAAACCTATATACATATATTTTACATAAGCTACTACCAAAATTTTCAATCATTATTTATTCCTTTATAAATTAAATTATTACTACAAAAATATCTACGTTATCCTACGTTTTTTTTACCTAACAATTAATACTCTATTATTTGAATGTAATAAAAAGGACAGTAGCTACCACTTTGCGGACGGTAGCTTTTGGGTTTCTAACGGCAGCTTCGAGGCACAAAGCGGTCGTAAGCAAAATCCCATGAAATGATCACTTTGTGGTAAAAGCGACCATTACCATAAAAGAAGTTAAGGGGCGCTTTTGAGCACAATGATCTTGCCCCAAAAATATTAACCATAATTCGCAGCTCGCTTGTTAGGCGGGTTTAAGCTCATAACTGCCGTTGACCTTCCACGCCTCACCCCTTGTTTGTTAGATGATTTAATAGGCTTAAATCAACCATCATCCCTCAAATCATATTTGTTTTTAACCGACAAATTTCAAAAACTGAGGTTGGGGAGTTTTCCATCTAGAGCACTATTTAATAATGTGGTGAATTCATCAGAAGTTAGCTCTAACTTTGCCTTTTTAACTATGATTTTTGCTTCATCTGCCCGCTGATTCATAACAAGTATGGCGACTAGCCTAGTAACGTCATATATATATCTTCTGGTATCAAATCTTAACATTTCTTCAGATTTTTCCTTGTCACCGTATACACCTCGTTTACTTGCATCTATTGACCGAACGTAACTTGACGTCATTTGGCTAAAATCGACATTGGGACTGAGGTATTTGTTATAGAGTGAAAACTGTTCATGCTTTGTCAATACATCACGAAAAACATGAAAATTTCTAGAAGCGACCTTAGGATGATGTTCATCTAGCCATTTGAAAAAGCTGATAGACTGATCTGTTCGCTTTAAAACCTTGTTGATAGATAGATATTCATGTATTTTAGAATAAGATTTTTTTGTGTTTTCCATTAATGCATGTTTTTCATAGTTTGCAACGTACCTTAGCAGTGTTTTGGCTGGT
>JABSOJ010000096.1 GCA_013216005.1 Alteromonadaceae bacterium
CCGCTTTGCTGCATGAGCGATCTTCACTTAAAGCTTGTGCCAAAAACATAGATAGTGTTTTTAGTGGTGGATATACTCTATCGCGATGTTCCGGAGTGTTATTTTGTATTGTCTGGGCTAATTCTTTGTTAGAAAGCACGTCAAGAAAATGGGCAGCATCTGTATTTTTGGCGTAATGACGAAATTTGTTCTTCCGAGAATCATGAATTTGAGTAATAATAGACATGAGGCAGATTTTTCTTGTAGTAATTTTTGTGGTGAAAATATCTTACTAGAATTTCTGCCTTTTTTTATATTTCCTAATATATAAATTTCGTATAAGTTATTCTATTTACTATATTTTATCCTTAACCTAGTGCCATTCATCTCTAGGCTAGGTGTTTGGATATTTTTAATAAAAACAATATCTTTATTTATTACTTGCTCATTTTCTCTTGATTGCTGGTAATTAGGTAAAGTGCTTTTTGGCCAAAGTTTAATGACTTCTGTGGCTGAAAGATGGGTGCTGCTAACAAGTGTTAATATGAATATATTAATGAGTCTCATCATAATTAATCTATTGTAAATTCATCATTCTATACAGACTACATATAATCAAAGATGTATTCAATAATATTGTTATCGTTGCCAGTATTTTGTTTTTTGTCGGTTGTTTTTAATATTTTTTTTATTTATTTGTGTTTTTGTTGGTTTGTTGTAATTTATTGTAATTTAAGGTTTTAAATCGTTATTTTTGAGTTTTTTTACTTGAGGAAATCTTGGAGGGACAGCGTTAACCTAAAGGTTGTTGTTTTGTGCTGTAAAAGTCATTAGTATGTTGAAATAGTATTTATATTTAGAATTACAATTATGAATTCAACACAGCTAAAATTTATTATTTTCTTGCTATTTATCGTTACGATGAATACTAATGCAACAGCTATTACTGATTCAAAAACTATTTCTGAGCAAAAGCCAAATTTAATTATCATTTTAACTGATGATCAGGGCTATAAAGATGTTGGCTTTAATGGCAGTACCGATATAAAAACGCCACATATAGACCGCATTGCTAATGAAGGTACACGGTTCACTAATGGTTATGTCTCATATCCTGTTTGCGGACCGAGCAGGGCAGGACTGTTAACGGGTCGATATCAAGATCGATTTGGTTTTACTTCTAATCCCACTATGGATCCAACGATTACGCAAAATGGTATACCCACCACGGAAAAAAACATTGCAGAAGTATTAAAACCTGCTGGATATACCAGTGGCATTATTGGTAAATGGCATATGGGCACACATCCAGAGTTGCGCCCGAATAAGCGAGGATTTGATTATTTCTATGGTTTCTTATCTGGCGGTCATCAGTATTTTCCAGAAGATTTGACCTTAAATGATTTAGATGATGTTAAATATAAATATGATTGGTATCGCACTCGCTTATTGGAAAATGAACAACGTGTTGATACTGACGAATACTTAACAGATGAACTGTCACATGAAGCAGTCAACTTTATCAAACGTGAAAGTGACAAACCTTTCTTTTTGTATGTAGCCTATAACGCGCCACATACTCCTCTTCAAGCTAGCGAAAAATATCTAGCTAGATATCAACATATTAAAGATAAAAAACGTCGCACTTATGCTGCGATGGTTTCTGCGGTAGATGATGGCGTTGGACATATTCTCGCTACCTTAAAAGAGCAAGGCATTGACGATAACACGCTGGTGGTTTTCTTATCCGATAACGGTGGCGCAAGAAACAATGCATCAGACAATGGCGAGTTAAGAGGGCACAAGAACGATCTTTTTGAAGGTGGGGTACGTGTGCCATTTGCTGCACGTTGGCCTAATAGAATTCCTGCAGGTGTCGATTTTCACCAACCTGTAAGTTCATTAGATATTCTGGCAACAATCGTAGTACAAGCAAAGGTAGATATCAGTAAAAACAAAGCACTTGATGGTACTGATTTAATGCCATATATCACCAATGAAAAAAGTGGTAGTCCACACGATATTTTATTTTGGCGCCACGTAAAATCAAATTATCATGCGGTGCGCAGTGGTACTGACAAACTGGTACAAGTAAAACAAAACCCCATGATGTTTGATCTTGATAAAGACTTTGGTGAAAGCAATAACATTGCAGAAAAACAAATCGAGAAAGAAGGCTCTATGCAGAAGGCATACCTGCAATGGGAGTCGGAATTACAAGGAGCTGCTTTTCCTTACTTAGGTAGTTGGAAAAAGAACCGACCAAAGAGTCAAGGTAAAAATAATAGCAATAAAAAGAATAAGACTAAAATTAAAACAAAGAATCAAGGTACAAACCAATGATCAACACTAAAAAATTATTAACGTCACTGGCTATAGTCTCTTCACTATCAGCGTGTGGCCAATCATCTGAACTGAAGTCGTCAGAAATAAAGTCACCTCAAGTCACTAATGACAATAAAAATATTGCAGCAGATCGTTCAACCACACCTAATGTTGTTATATTTTATATTGATGATTTGGGCTATGGCGATTTAGGTAGTTATGGTGCAACGGGTGTTGAAACACCAGAGATAGATAGAATAGCAGCGAATGGTATTCGCTTTACTGACGGACATTCATCGGCGGCAACCTGTACTCCTTCACGTTATTCGTTACTAACCGGTGAGCATGGTTTTAGAAATAATGCAAAAATTTTAAAAGGTGATGCACCTGCATTAATTCAGCCGGGTAAACCAACGTTAGCTTCTATGTTTAAAAAAGCAGGTTACACCACAGGCGTTGTTGGAAAATGGCACCTTGGTTTAGGTAATGGCAATGTCAACTGGAATGAAGATATTAAACCAGGGCCTCTAGAGATAGGCTTTGATTACAGCTTTTTACTACCAGCAACTGGTGATCGCGTACCAACGGTTTATGTTGAGAACCATAACATTGTTAATTTAGATAAAAACGACCCTATTACTGTTAGTTATAAAGGCAAAGTAGGGGACATGCCAACAGGTTATGAGAACCCTGAATTATTACGCTTTGTTGCTGATAAACAGCACAACGAAACCATTGTTAATGGTGTCAGCCGTATAGGCCATATGGCTGGAGGGAAATCTGCTCATTGGGTTGATGAAGACTTTGCTCAAGTATTTACTGATAAAGCTATCGACTTTATTCGCACAAATAAAAATACGCCATTCTTCTTATTTAAGTCATATCACGACATCCATGTACCAAGATTACCGAACGATAGATTTAAAGATAAGAGCACTATGGGCGTTCGCGGCCAAGCTATTGCTCAAATGGATTGGATGACTGGTCGTGTTATTAAAGAAATTGAAAAGCTTGATCTTGCTGAAGATACTATTATTATTTTCACTAGTGACAACGGTCCTGTGTTATTCGATGGTTATCAAGATAGTGCGATTGAATTGCTAGGTGATCATAAACCGGGCGGCCCTTTTAGCGGTGGCAAATACAGCCGCTTAGAAGCCGGAACACGCGTACCAACTATTGCTTATTGGCCGGGTAAAATCAAACCGCAAGTAAACGATGCTTTAGTTTCACAGATGGATATATATGCGTCATTAGCTAAGTTAGTCGGTGTTGACATGGCTGAAGGTGAAGCGGTTGACAGTCTTGATCAATTGTCAGTGTGGTTAGGTGAAACAGACCAAGGCCGTGTTGATTTACTTGAAGAATCTTTAGGTAATGTTGCTTTACGCCATAATAACTACAAGTTTATTGGTAAAAGTAAGAATAGACCAAGCTTTATAAAATCAAAGAAAATTCGTGGTGGTTACGAGTTTGTTGATCAGCTTTATGATTTAGCGAAAGACCCTGGTGAAATGAATAATATCGCCGAGCAAAACCCTGCATTGGTTAAGCAATTTAAAGCACGTACTAAAGCAATCGTTGATGGTAAATATTAAGATGCTTAAAGCACCAGCGTCACTCATTCCCCTTATCTCAACTATGGCACTGGCAGTTTGTTCTGTCAGTGTTACGGCAGCAGAGCTTAATAGCAGCGGCCAAAAGCCAAACCTTGTCATAATTTTAGCGGATGATCTTGGTTATGGTGATGTTGGTTTTACGGGCAGCAAACAAATCAAGACACCTCATCTTGATAAGCTTGCTGCTAGTGGTGTTACTTTCGATCAAGGCTATGTTTCAGCACCTGTTTGTGGGCCGTCACGTGCAGGGTTAATAACTGGGCGTAATCAAGTAGATTTTGGCTTTGACAATAACCTTGTTAGCCGTGCTCCACAGTATAATAAAGATCATTTTGGTTTACCGTTATCAGAAACAACTATCGCAGATAGACTGCAAAAATTGGGCTATGTAACAGGTTTAATGGGGAAATGGCATTTAGGTGACGAAACACATTTTCAAGCCCAAAAGCGCGGTTTTGATGATGTTTGGACTTACCCTCACGGCGGTCATGACTATTTCAGAGTCGATCCAAAGAGCAAAGAGAAGTATTTACAGCCATTAATTAGTAATTACAAAACACCAGAGCCTATTACCTATATTACCGACGATACCGGTAATGAAAGTATCGATTTTATCCGCCGGAATAGTGATAAACCTTTCTTTTTGTATGCCTCATTTAATGCGCCCCATGCGCCATTACAAGCACCTGAAGAAGATATCAAACGTTATGCTCATATCAAAGACGAAAAACGTCGTATCTATAGTGCGATGGTGCATCGACTTGACGTTAACGTTGGAAAAATAGTGGATGAATTAAAAACCCAAAACCTTTTAGACAACACCATTATCGTTTTCTTAAGTGATAACGGTGGACCTAAAGCGAAGAATAACCCTTGGACAATCAACGCACCGTTCCGTGGTAGTAAAGGCAACCTACTTGAAGGAGGCATTCGTGTGCCATTTATCATGAGTTGGCCAAATAAAATTAAATCAGGCAGCCGTTATTCACATGCCGTTACTGCCTTAGATTTAACGCCTACTTTTGTTAAAGCTGCCGGCGGTGAAATTGTTAAAAAAGATAAGTTAGACGGGGTTGATTTATTACCCTTTATTACCACTGATACTCAGCTAGCGCGGAAAAAAGAACTGATGTGGCGATTTACCATCAGTGCCAGCATTCTTGATGGTGATTGGAAGTTAGTTCGTCTACCCGATCGTCTACCTTTGCTTTATAACTTAAAAACTGATCCGTCAGAACTAAATAATGTTGCTATGCAACACCTTGAACGTGTTAAACGCATGTTAAAAACTTTAGGTGGTTGGACCCTTTCTACGCCTGAGTTACTTTATCAAGAAGGTTCGCGTTATAAACGCGAGCAATTAAATGCTTATGATAAAACCTATCAACTAACACAACCGAATTAATATAAAAACTATAATAAATACAGTGGTTAATGTAAAAATAGAAAAATAGAAAAATAGAAATTAATTTATAAAACATGAACATAAATATAAAAAAACAAAATAACTATACGGGGAAGAACAAATGAAAATTAATAAAAAATTTAAGCTATCAATGGTTAGTAAAGCCTGTTTGTTAGTGCTTGGCACTAGTGCAACCTCTTTTCCAGCACTCGCTGAGGAAAGCACGAGTAAACAACAAGAAGCAACAGAAGTGATAGAAGTCACTGGCATTAGAGGCAGTTTAACAGCAGCATTAGTAGAAAAAAGAAGTGCTGCTAATATTATAGATGGCATTGCAGCAGAGGACCTTGGTAAGTTTCCTGACCAAAATGTTGCCGAGTCTTTGCAAAGAATACCTGGTGTTGCTATTTCGCGAGAAAATGGCGAAGGATCTAAACTAACTATTCGAGGCTTTGGACCTGCATACAACATAGTGCAATTAAACAAAAGAACTATAGCGAATACCGATGCTTCGCGTTCTGTTGATTTACAAATGTTGCCATCAGAACTCATTGGCGGTGCTCAAATAAGCAAAAGCCCTATGGCGACAACACCTGAAGGTAGTTTAGGCGCCTATGTTAACATCAAAACCGTCCGGCCATTAGCCAATCCAGGCTTAAAAGTTGCAGCTTCAGTTAAAACTAAATATAACGATTTAACCGATGATTATAGCCCTACATTTTCAGGCATAATTAGCAATACCTTTTTTGATGATAGATTTGGCGCACTACTTGGATTTAGCTATCAAAAAAGCACTAACCGCATTGACTTAGTTGAAACTAAAAAATGGGACCAAGTAAAAGCAAGCAAAATTGATGGTGACATTCATAATGAACAGGGTGAAGTCGTTACACCTGCAGCGCTTTGGTACCCGGGTCGTTATCAGTTTACCTTAGCAGAAGAAGAACGTGAACGCACCGGGGCAAATTTATCCCTTGAGTTTGCTCAATCGGAACACATCACTCACCGAGTCGATTATTTATTCAGCGACTTTAGCCGCCAAGAAAATAAGCAAGGTATGCAAATACCCATGCAAATTCCGGGCTGGCAGAATGTTATTGCATCAGATGCAGGTACTGCAATTGCTGGGGAAAAAACAGGTGGACCTATCAAAAAGGGTGTTTCAGCACCGCTTGATGGTCAGTTTGGTATTCGAGGCTCAGACACAAAAACGCAAGCCATAGGTTATAACTTTTTAGCTTATGCAGGTGATTTCACTTTTAATTTTGATGTTTCGCATTCAACGGCGGATGCTAATATTAGACAGGACGATTTAGTCCCTCATTATTCCAATCCAAAAGATATAGGTAATGCATCGCCAGAAAATCCTGCAATTTATGATATGAGAGATAATGATATTATCACTTATACAACACCTATCGACTTTACTGATCCTGCTAACGCCAAGGCGCATTTTAATAACCTTGTACATCAAGAATTATCGGATGAGATTAATGAAGTTCAATTCGATTTTAGTTATGAAATTGACAGCGGAATATTAGTCTCTATTGATGCGGGCGCTAGCTATTTTGACCGCGAAAAAATAGTTGATGATTTTCGAATTCCTCAAGGAACAGCCTGTCGAGATAAAAAAGATGGAGCACCTAAAGCAGACTGGGGTCCTAGTACTTGTAACTCGCTTGCTGATTTACCCGAAGGGATTTTTGCTGTCAATACCACTACTGACTTCTTGTCTAATGAAAATGGCACTTTTCCGCGTCAATTTATGACAGTAACTGATTTAGATGCTTATCATGCAGCTATTGCAGAGCTGAGAGAGCAGCCAAGTTGGCCAAATGAAGAACATGATGTAACGCTTTCAACCGCTACCGAAGAAAAACGTACCTCAATCTATACACAAGCCAATTTAGCCGGTGAAATTGCTGGATTAAATTGGAGTGGTAATATAGGTGTTCGTTATGTTGAAACAGATACTATCTCTCGTGGACATGGTAAAAACCGCTTAAGTATCGATGTTACCCTTGAAGAAGAAGTTGATCCTGATACAGGTGAGATTAGTTACACCGATGAACTCGATGTTACTTATAGCGAGCCTGGACAAATTATGCGTAAGAATTCGTATAGTAATGTCTTACCCAGTGCCAACTTTAAGTTAGATATTACTGACAACCTAGTTGTAAGGTTTTCTGGTGCGCAAGTCCTGTCTTTACCAGCCATTACCGATATTGGCACCGATACAAAATATACAGATAGTAAAGTGGATAACTTTACTCAAAAAGGTGGCAATCCATTTTTAACACCTTATGAAGCGACCCAGTTTGAACTGTCTTTTGGGTATTACCAAGATAACGGCAGTAATTATTCAGTGAACTTCTTTACTAAGGATATTACTACCTTTATTTCAAAAAGAACCACCGTAGATGATACACCTAACATTTATGTTAATGGTGCATTAGAAGACTCTGTAGTTGTATGGCAGGATGAGAATGGCGAGACAAAGTCATTATCTGAAACACTTACCCAAAAAGAAAACCGCAATGGCGGCAAAATTAATGGTGTTGAACTATCTGCTTTATATTATTTTGATTATCTACCGGGTTTTCTAGATGGTTTTGGTCTGCAAGCAAACTTAACTTTGCTAGACAGTGAAGATGATAATTCAGAAACAATTGAACTTGAAGGTATTACTGCACCAAGTAATGGTTTAGAAGGTTTTTCTGAAACTACATATAACATCATTGCTTTTTATGAAAAATATGATTTTCAAGGGCGAATTGCTTACAACTGGCGTGATGACTTCTTGTTAAAAAGAAATGGTTCACGCTATAACGGTGGTGAAGGTATTTCTGAGCATGTAAAAGCTTACGGACAGCTAGATGCCAGTTTTGCCTATACGATAACTGACAATTTCAAGGTAACGTTTGCTGCAATCAACTTAACTAATGAAAAAATCCATGAATACTTAGACATAGAAGAACGTTTAGCACGTATTCAATACACAGGAACTCGTTATACTTTAGGATTGCGTTATAAATTCTAAATCGAGTACTTAATATTACTTCTACGCTGCCTTTGTACTTAGCGGTAGCGTAGAAGTAACTACTTAAATAATCCAGCTAACTGATGATAAGTCATAACTTAACTGAAACAACTTAGCTAAAACAGATTAATTAATAAAATAACCTTTATATAATAATGAAATAGAGCGCCTTTATGCCCAATTCTCCTTTGAAAATTTTTATTATCGCCATTTTATCATTCTCATTCTCAGCGCATGCTATGACTGATAAACAAGAAAGAAAATCGTCAAAATCGGCTAAGCCTAATATTGTCTTTATCGCCATTGATGATATGAACGATTGGGTTGGTTATATGGGGGGGCATCCACAAACAATAACACCTAATATGGATAAACTAGCCAATGATGGTGTGGCGTTCATGAATGCCCATAGTGTGGCTCCAGGTTGTTCACCGAGCCGTAATGCACTCTTGTATGGTGTTGAGCCATATAATTCAGGGTTATATCCGTTTTATGAACATGAGATTCATAAACAACTTAAACAGAAATATACGAGCTTACCTACATTATTGAAAAACAACGGCTATAACACTTATGGTGCCGGTAAAATTCATCATGGCAAGGAGTATGGTGCAACAGAATGGACTGATTATTTAAAGGTTGAGAATCATCCAAGACAATTTGCTAAAAATAAAGGTTTTAGCACAAACAAAAAAAATTCATTTAGACCAACAACTAATCCGTATAACGAACTGTTTGATCATCAAGTAGCGTCTTACGGTATTAATGTCATCAAAAACAATAAAAAGAACGACAAACCCTATTTTGCTGCAATAGGTCTAGTTAAGCCCCATTTACCTTTTGATTGTCCTGAAGAATTTTACGATGCTTTACCCGAAAAAATTACCCCGCCAGCCTTATTAGCAAATGACCTGAATGATATTGGCAAAGAAGGCAATAGCATGCGAAGGGCGGGTGATGATAAGAAGTTCACCAATAACAACCAATGGGGAGACGTAAGGAAATCCTATTTATCTTGCATCTCGTGGGCAGACTACAACGTTGGTCGCATCATGGAAGCCGTTGAAAATAGTCCACAAGCAGACAATACCATTGTTATTTTATGGTCTGATCATGGTTTTCACTTAGGTGAAAAGAAATCGTTTAAAAAATTCACCTTATGGGAAGAAGCCAACCGTGTGCCTTTTATCATTCATGATAGAAGAGAAAAGGGCGCTGAAAAAGGACGTAAAGTAACGCAAGCGGTAACGCTCATTAATGTTTATAGAACATTAGCAGAAATGGCAGGGTTAGCCGTACCAGAATATGTTGATGGAAATAGCTTAGTACCACAGTTATTAGATCAATCAGCTACAGTTTTAGCGCCTGCTATTGCAAGTTGGGGGCGTGGAAACTATGCCGTTCGAACAGAAAACTGGCGCTTTATCCAATACTTTAATGGTGAACAAGAGCTATATAATCATCAAAAGGATAACAACGAGTGGCACAATTTAGCCTTACTTCCTGAGTACCAATCTAAAGTTAAAGAATTATCAGCCTTATTACCTAAAAATGAAGCACCAACGGTTGAAGAATACATTGCTGACTGGAGTCTTTTTGGTGCAGATAAAAAGCGTTTGAAAAAAGTAGTTAAAAATACCGATAAAAATAGTAAAAAAATAAGAAAAAAGCAATAAATTAAGTTTAGCTCTAAATGTACATAAAGCCTTTTTAATCTTGACTTTACTTAGTGGTTTATTGGCATGCAATAGTACGCCAATAAAGATAGAACGTGCACCAATAAAGGTGTTAAAAACCCAAAGCATAATAGTGGTTGATGGCGTTAGCTACCCCTATTAAAGCATTTCATAGTATATCTCAATTAACACCACTACAGCAGTGCAGTGTTTGGAATATTATGATTGTTAGCAAGCT
Source organism: Alteromonadaceae bacterium (assembly GCA_013216005.1). GTDB lineage: Bacteria > Pseudomonadota > Gammaproteobacteria > Enterobacterales > Alteromonadaceae > JABSOI01. The sequence continues at coordinate 10,283 of JABSOJ010000096.1, forward strand.
TGTATTTATTGTATATAAGCAACCCAATTAAAACCCATAATAAGAAATTCCGTGAACAGTCTGACAAAGTTGCTCTTGTGTTTATTTAACAAGTTTTGACCAATGAGTGGGCTAATTCACTAATAAACAAAATAATAAAGAAAAAGGTAAATGAAATAATGATTAAAACTAATAATCTCCTTATCAGTGGTTTGATTACAACGTTATTAACGGCCTGTAGTGTTGAAGAAAGCCATCAAGAAAAATTAACAAAGCAAAAACCCAATGTGGTCATTTTTTATGTCGACGACCTTGGTTATGGTGATATAAGTAGTTATGGCATGAAAGCAACTCAAACACCTAATGTTGATGCGCTGGCTCAAGAAGGAATTAGGTTTACTGACGCTCATAGTTCTGCCGCTACTTGTACTCCATCACGATATTCATTATTAACAGGGCAGTATGCATTTCGTAATAATGCTGCTATTTTACCGGGCGATGCGCCACTTATTATCGACCATACAAAGCCAACATTACCAAAAATGTTTAAACGTGCAGGTTATAAGACAGCCGTTGTGGGTAAATGGCACTTAGGGTTAGGTGATGGTTTTGTTGACTGGAATAAAGCAGTAAAACCAGGACCTTTAGAGCTAGGTTTTGATTACAGCTTTTTAATGCCTGCGACCGGTGATAGAGTACCTACAGTGTATTTAGAAAATCGTCATGTTGTTAATTCAAATGCGAATGATCCTATTACCATTAGTTATAAAGAACGCATTGGTCAGCGTCCTGTTGGCACCGAAAGTCCTGAGTTGTTAAAACAAAAAGCGGATTTACAACATAGTGCTACCATAGTAAACGGCATAAGCCGAATTGGTTGGATGGCTGGGGGAAATAAGGCTGAATGGAAAGATGAAGATTTTCCTTTTGTATTTACAGATAAAGCCATCGATTTCATTCAATCAGCAAAAGATGAACCCTTCATGTTGTTCTTCCCATTCCATGATATACACGTACCACGAGTGCCCCATAAAATGTTTGCCGGAAAATCAGGGATGGGACCCCGAGGTGATGCAATTTTACAGATGGATTGGATGACGGGTCGCATTGTTAATGAGCTTAAAAAGCAAGGTGTCTACGACAATACGCTTATTATATTTTCTAGTGATAATGGTCCTGTGATGGATGATGGTTACGCGGATTTTGCAGAAGAAATGCGTGGTGAACATGATCCAGCAGGTGGTTATCGCGGTGGTAAATATAGTGCCTATGAAGCAGGTACTAGAGTGCCAATGATAGTGACTTATCCCAACGGCTTAAAAAATAAAGGCGATAGTACGGCATTAATTAGTCATATTGACTTGTACAAATCTTTGGCTGAGTTTACTGGCGTTGAACTTGCTCAAGGTGAAGCAGTAGATAGTGAAAATGTATTACCCGCTTTACTCGATGCTAAGGAAAGCGGAAGAAATGAAATGTTAGAAGAGTCGTTCACCTTGTCGTTGCGAAGTGGTAACTGGAAATACATTGCACCGTTTACAGGTACAACACCAGATTGGCTAGCCAATAAAACCGCGATAGAAAATGGTCTTCAAACGAGTCCACAATTATTTGACTTAACAAAAGATTGGCAAGAGCAAGTGAATGTTGCTGAACAGCACCCAGATATGGTTGAAAAATTACAACATCGTATTGATACCATAAAAGCAATGAAATAAGTGGTATAACATTAAGTTGAGTAAACTGGCGTTTGTCTAAAATATGGATAATAAATAATGGGGGCTTGCAAAATTTTGTGTTAGCTCAAATTGTTAAACATCGAGTACGTTGTCTAAACGCCCTTAAAAATAAATCGCTAACTGAGATAAACAAAGATTCCAATTATGTATTGGCATTATCCATTTCTCGGTGGCGTTTAATATACCCATCACACTTCAAGGTGCAGATTTCAGCAAGTCGATAGGAAGCGTCACAGCAATAGTTTTATTGTACACTATTTAGTACAACGGTCTTCCATTTATCAATCCAATCATTTGTAT
>JABSOJ010000097.1:0-10059 GCA_013216005.1 Alteromonadaceae bacterium
TTTGAACTCATGTAAATTAATAGAAAACATTGTTGAACTGTAACCCTAATTTAGCCTATATGGTCGGTGCCAGAAAAAGTATTGAGTGAAGAGCAAACGCTAAGGTCCGCTATGCGAACTTTACGGTCTAAACAACCATATCGAAATCCATCAAAAAAAAGTGCCCGTTAAAAATAATGATTCACACTCTAAACAAGCAATACCGGCAAAATATCAACTACTGTATAAGGTCCCCGAAAGGTTCCGGAAAGGTTCCGTCTTATATGACGCTCAATATAAACCCACTTATTTTAACGTTCAACATATTGATTTAACTAGTATAAAAAAACTAACGCCCCGGTAATTTCTTCCACGACACTGTATCCCGAACGTAAACGGGTTGAGCATATTCAGCGGAAACTGACAATCCCTGCTCAAATCCATCTTGCCCAATAACCAACATAGCCTCAGCGGTTGGAAATAGTACTTCGGGTGAACCTTCATTATTTTTCAGGTTATTTAACGCTTCAGCGTATGCATCCCAGCCAGTCCCTACCCCGTATGCACTTTGGGTGAATTTAGCATAATGCTCAGCAACAACCGATGGTGATAATACTGCTTCTGGCAGTTTTTCTTCCATGATACCTTTATCATTAAGCTCAAAATATCCGGTATAAACTTCTGACATTCGTGCATCAATAGCGGCAATTACTTTTTCTTGTTTATGCTTAACAAAAGCTAATTGCGCCATTGTTTGCAGGGTAGAAACACCTACTACGGGTAAATCAACTGAAAAAGATAGTCCTTGAGCGACCCCTATTCCTATGCGAACGCCAGTGAAACTGCCCGGCCCCCGACCATAAATCAAACCATCTAACTGAGTAAGTTTACATCCGGCTTCATTCAGCACCTGATCAACCATAGGTAATAATTGTAAACTATGAGATTGCGGACAAAGTTCGTAACGACTGTAAATTTTACCATTAAATTGTAAAGCCACTGAACAGGCTTCTGTTGAGGCATCTATCGCCAAATAATTCACGTTATAATTCTCTTTTATTTGTATCAATGACATTAATTTGTTTTAAAAACTTAACCGCTTGTTCTAAATCGCGACTACGTTGCATATTAGGTAAACTCTTTAAAAATACCTCTCCGTACGGACGACTTACCAGGCGATCATCACAAATGACCAACACACCTTTATCACTCACATCTCGTATTAAACGACCAACCCCTTGTTTTAAGGCAATCACGGCTTGTGGTAGCTGAATTTCACTAAAGGGATCTCCTCCCTGACGTTTTACGTCTTCACTACGCGCTTGTAATAAAGGATCATCCGGCGATGCAAAAGGTAATTTGTCTATAATAACACAGGTTAACTTATGCCCTCTAACATCAACCCCTTCCCAAAAGCTTGCGGTGGCTAGTAATACCGCATCAGAGCGTTCTACAAATTCAGACAATAATTTTCGTTTACCCATTTGCCCTTGTATCAATAAAGGATTATCGACCTCTTCAGCCAACAAGTCTGCAACCTGATTCATCATTCTATAACTGGTAAACAGCATAAAACATGCACCTTTACTTGCTTCAATCAAAGGTTTAGCTAAATTAACCAATGCTGCCGCTCTGCCTTTATCATTCGCAGCGGGTAAATAACGAGGCACGACAAGTTGCGATTGTTGCTGATAATCAAACGGACTATCAAGCAGTAATTGTGCTGAATTCTCGATACCTAACTGTTGAGCAAAATGTGTAAATTTCTCATTCACCGCTAAAGTTGCCGAAGTAAAAATCCAGCCTGCATTTGAGCTTGCCACATAAGCACTGAATTTATCAGCCACGCTTAATGGCGTTTGATGCAAAACTACATGCCGACGAGTTGTTTCATACCAGAAACTCATGCCAAAGGCTTCTGTATTAGCCATAATATCAAACTTGGATAATAAATTTACCGCACGTTCAAAACAATTATCAATAGCCTCGTTACGGGAAACACATAATTTTATTACCTGATATAAAAAATCAAGATCAGTTTTAATCGATAAAAATGAATGACTAAATTGTTGTTGCTGACATTTTTCCCGCCAATTGCCCCGCTCGGGATCATGTTTAAACAATAACCGAAAATCTTGACTCGTTCTTTGTAACTTCTCTGCTGCTTTACCAAGTTGTTTTACGTCGGTTAACGTAGTACGGTATTCTTTTAATACATCGCTGCATAAATCTAATAACTGTCTTGTTGAAAACGCTTCACCAAAATATTCACTGGCAATATCCGCTATTTGATGCGCTTCATCAAAAATCACCACGTCAGCGCGGGGAAATAATTCACCAAAGCCAGTATCTCTAAGTGCCATATCAGCAAAAAACAAATGATGATTAACCACAACAACATCTGCTTCAATTGCTTTTTTCCGTGCATCAATTAAATGACAATCACTATAATCAGGACAATCTTTTGCTAAACAATTATCTAGCGTACTTGTGATAAACGGAAATACACTGGAATCTTCCGCAACATTAACCAACTCACCAATATCGCCGGTTGTGGTACTAACCGCCCACTTCTGCACGTTAACAAAATCACTCAACGCAATCGCATCCAGCTGTCCGCGCGAATGCTTATATTGGTCAAGCCGATACAAGCACAAATAATTTGCACGGCCTTTAAGCAAAGCAATGTGAGCGTTAGTTGCCAGTGCTTTTCGAATAAGGGGAATATCTTTATGAAATAGCTGCTCTTGCAAGTTTTTAGTTCCGGTTGAAACAATCACTTTTTTATCAGCAAGCAATGCCGGAATTAAATATGCGAAGGTTTTTCCTGTACCTGTACCCGCTTCAACAATTAGGCACGATTGTTTATCAATCGCTGTTGCTACTTCAACAGCCATATCGATTTGTGGTTGTCTCGGGGAGTAACCTTCAATGGTTTTCGCTAAAAATCCAGATGTGGAAAATGCTTGTTCAACAGGGGTCATTCTTTAACTTTTTTCATTATATACCCGTGCCATTTAAAATGCAGGTTCAGCACTCAGGTAAAGATTAATTGTGGCAATATGCGCATTACTATCCGCATTATAATATTGAATGGAGCTAATAAGCTCGAATTAATTTAAATTAATACATTACACAGAAATAATAGAAAAGCTTAAACAAAAATATCTAACTGAGGTGACTGTTCTTCATCATCTACAACATCTTTAACACCAGACTGCACATCAGGTTTAATATCAGTTTTTTGAATCATCCTCTTTTCTTCAACAAGATCCTGATCAGAAGAGTGCTTTGGCAATTTTTCTTCAGCACGCTCATTTTCTTGTCTGTGCTGAAAATAGTAAACATGATTTGCTAAATGATCATGATCTTCTTTGAATTCACTTATCCCTGCCTCTTTAAGCAAAGCCTTAACCTTAAGGTTAGCCTTCTTAACTGGTGTTTGAACAACACGCGTAAGTTGTGTGGTAAATATATCCATGAAAATACCAAGTTAACAGTTAGTTAAAAACAAAAAGAATAATAACTTATATTCTTATCTTATATAAAAATTTGAAATTACCACTTGCTACCAGCTGATTTTACCATTAATGTAACTGGCATATAAGAATATTAAGTAATCAAGTTTATTGACTTACTTACCAAAAAATATAATGAAAATTACCAGAGTACAAACATTAGTAGTACGAACAATAGTAATAGAAAAAAATTAGTAACACAAAAATTAACAACACAAACAAATTACCTATAACGAGTAAATAATGAATTTAAACCTGAATACTATCCATCAACATCATCATCATACGGATTAGCCACTCAGGTTTATTCGCTGAGGGGCTATGGACCTTTCAGCGGTAAGCGAAACAAAAACATCAAGTTTCTAAACCCCCGAAAGAGTCCTCTCTCTCGGGGGTTTTTACGTTTTAAGCGTAAAGAATAAAATAAGTTAATGAAAAATTTAAATTTATACTTTAATAATATAAACATAGAAATAAGGGATCAGAACATGAACACAGAACCTCGCTTACGTATTGCAATGCAAAAATCTGGTAGATTAAGTGACGATACACAAAGTCTGCTAAAACGTTGTGGCTTAACACTTAATGTTTCAGATCGCCGTTTACTCGCCCACGTAAGTAACATGCCAATCGATATTATGAGAGTTCGCAGCAGCGATATTCCGGGCTTAGTGATGGATGGTGTTTGTGATTTAGGTATAGTTGGTGACAACACCCTTGAAGAAACAGCACTTGAACGCGCTTTAATGGGGCAAAAATCAGAATACATTCGCACTACCGGCTTAAATTTTGGTGGTTGTCGCTTATCACTTGCAATGCCGGAAGAATTTAACTATCAAGGTTTACAAAGTTTAAATGGTTTACGTTTCGCAACTACCTACCCGCAACTACTCAAACGTTTTGCTCAAAATAATGGTATCAACGTCGATTTTTGCTTATTGAAAGGATCAGTAGAAGTCGCCCCACGCGTTGGGCTTGCCGACGGTATCTGCGACTTAGTTTCAACCGGCGCCACTTTAGAGGCAAATGGTTTAAAAGAAATAGAAGTCATTTTCAAATCTAACGCTTCCCTTATTCAAACATCAACGGCACTGTCTGAAGAAAAACAAAGAATTCTTAATACTTTATTACCGCGTATTCAAGGGGTAATGAAAGCAAAAGAAAGCAAATACATCATGTTACATGCGCCTAAAGATAAAATTGAAGAAGTAAGTGCATTAATGCCCGGAAAAGAAACCCCAACAATACTACCACTGGCGGGTCGTGACGATCTTGTTGCTATTCACGTTGTTGCTACCGAAACATTTTTTTGGGAAACCATGGAGCGTTTAAAATCTCTGGGTTGTAATTCTATTTTGGTCATGCCAATTGAAAAAATGATGGGCTGATCTGTGAAACAGTTAATAAAATTATTAGGTGGAACTAACTCATGATCATTTGGCAAAACTTATCTGAACAAGAGCAGAAAACAGCTTTAGCACGCCCCGCTATTGCTGATAATGCCTTGTTATCGACACAGGTAACGAATATTCTGGCGCAAGTAAAAAGTCAGGGAGATCAAGCGTTATATAATTTAACCGAAAAGTTCGATGGTATAGCTTTATCAACACTTGCAGTGAGTAATGAACAAATTCAAACCGCCAAAAAATCATTAAGCGCCAAAAGATTAAAGGCAATTAAAACAGCTTACAGTCAAATAAAATGTTTTCACGATGCACAAAAACCTCAAGACATTGAAGTGGAAACTCGACCCGGCGTACGTTGCGTTTTAAAAACAGAAGCCATTGAAAGTGTCGGCTTATATATTCCTGCAGGAAGTGCACCACTTCCATCAACAGTATTAATGTTAGGTGTACCGGCACAAATAACAAAATGTTCACGAACCGTGTTAGTTTGTCCGCCGGATAAAAAGGGTCAATTGGCTAATGAAATTCTGGTGGCGGCTGATCTTTGTGGTATTACCGAAATTTACAGTGTCGGCGGCGCTCAGGCAGTTGCTGCTCTGGCCTATGGCACAGAATCAATTGCTGCTGTTAACAAAGTCTTTGGTCCTGGCAATCGTTTTGTCACTGAAGCAAAAAAACAACTGTCTCAACAAGTTGCAGGTTTCGCAATTGACATGCCCGCTGGTCCTTCTGAGTTATTAATCATTGGTGATGAAACTGGCAATCCGGCTTTCATTGCAGCAGATTTATTATCACAAGCAGAGCACGGCAGCGACAGTCAGGTTATTTTACTTTCAAACAGCAAAACCTTACTCAAAGAAGTTGATGCACAATTAACAAAGCAATTAGCCCTGTTATCTCGCAAAACTATTGCGGAAAAGGCTTTACAACAAAGTAGATTGATTTTAACAAAAGATTTAGCCGAAGCGGTTGCTGTGTCTAACTTATACGGACCAGAACACTTAATTATACAGACAGAAAATCCGCATGAATTATTAAACTCACTCAGAAATGCCGGTTCCATTTTTGTTGGAAAATATACGCCTGAATCTGCAGGTGATTATGCAAGTGGCACCAATCACGTACTACCAACGTATGGTTATTCTAAAGTGATCAGCAGTTTATCATTAGCCGATTTTTCCCGTCGTTATACCGTACAAGAGTTAACACGTGACGGATTAGCCAGTTTGGCAGAATGCATTATTGAATTAACCGATGCTGAAGGTTTAGACGCCCATCAACGCGCAGTTACTATTCGGTTGGAAGATGCCAGCTCAAACAATGAGAAAAAATCATGATCGATACAACTGATATAACTGATATGACTATAGCTGACAAACTCGCTCGAACAGAGCTTATAGATATGGTGCCATATCAGTCTGCCCGCCGGTTAAGCCCTGCATCGAAGACTAAAACCGATACCAATACCAATACCAATACCAAAAGTCAGTCTGCAATTTGGCTAAACGCCAATGAAGCTTCCGGACCGGGATTATACCAACTAAAGGGCAATTGCATTAACCGCTACCCTGATTTTCAGCCAGACAATTTATTAAATGCATACAGCAATTATTGCCAGCAACCTAAAAGCAATATATTAGCCACCCGTGGTGCAGATGAAGGTATTGAACTCTTGATAAGAACATTCTGTACAGCTTATCAGGACAACATTTTAATTTGCCCCCCCACTTATGGTATGTACGCAATTAGCGCTGAAAACCACGGTGCGGGTATTGTCAAAGTCCCACTTATTTCAAAAACTGTTACTGCTGGGCAGAGTAAAAAACTCACCAATATTTTAGATATTGATGAACTAAGTAAACAAGCCTCGCAAACAGAACAAAATAACATAAAAATTGTTTTTTTATGTTCACCGGGAAACCCTACAGGCAATTTATTACCACAAGAGCAAATCAGAAAAACCATTGAGTTATTTAAAGATAAAGCAATTGTGGTAGTTGATGAAGCCTATATCGAATTTAGCAGCGGTGAAAGCCAAAGCTGTAAAACACAAAGCAGTAAAACAGTAGTAAATTGGCTGGAAGAATTCGACAATCTGGTAATTTTGCGCACTTTATCTAAAGCATTTGCTTTAGCCGGATTAAGGTGTGGATTTACCATAGCAAATGCCGACATTATTACTATGATGAGTAAAGTTATTGCTCCTTATCCAATAGCAGCCCCTGTAGCAGATATCGCCAGTAACGCTTTATCATCCAATGAAATACTGCAAATGAATATTAGAGTTAAAGAGAGTCTTTTGTTACGTGAACAACTCAGTTTATGGCTGAACGACCAATCTTGGTGTGAAAAAATTTATCACAGTGATGCCAACTTTGTTTTATTTAAAACGAGCCAAAAAGAACTAATTTTTAACGGGTTAAAAACGCAAGGCATATTAATCCGTGATCAATCGAAACAATTGCAATTAGAAAACTGCTTGCGGATCAGCATTGGCAGTGAGCATGAATTAAACTTGCTTAAACAGCTTATCACTCAAATTACCGGTCAGACATCTAAACAAACAGCTGACACAACTAATGCAGCAGATACCAGACAAGGGAAATAACATGACACAAGAAAATATCTTATTCATTGATCGTGACGGTACACTTATCGAAGAGCCGATCATCGACAAACAAGTTGATAGTTTAGAAAAACTGGTGTTTGAAGCCAACGTTATCCCTGCTTTACTCACGCTGCAGAAAAAAGGATTTAAACTGGTAATGGTTTCAAATCAAGATGGCCTGGGTACAAAAAGCTACCCGCAAGCAGATTTTGATTTACCGCATAACAAAATGATGGATCTGTTTTCATCACAGGGCATCACGTTTGAAGACGTTTTACTTTGCCCGCATTTTCCTGCTGACAATTGTAGTTGCCGTAAACCAAACCTGGGCTTAGTGAGTGAATACTTACAACAAAGTAAAATTAATTTTGCCAATTCTTATGTAATAGGTGATCGCGACACCGATATTCAATTAGCAGCGAATATGGGTATTACCGGTATTAAATATGATGCCAAATCACTTAATTGGGATAAAATAACGGAGCAATTAGTAGACTCTTTAGAGAATCCCCGCACCGCAACAGTGACAAGAACCACCAAAGAAACAGACATAAACGTAACCGTTAATTTAGATAAAACAGGCGGAAACATTATCGATACAGGTCTGGGGTTTTTCGATCACATGTTAGATCAAATTGCCACTCATGGAGGTTTCCAGCTGAAATGCACTGTTGCTGGTGATTATCATATTGATGAACATCACAGCGTTGAAGATACCGCATTAGCACTTGGTCAGGCATTGAAACAAGCGTTAGGCAATAAACGTGGCATTGGTCGTTTTGGCTTTGTATTACCTATGGATGAATGCAGGGCTGAATGTGCCATAGATTTATCAGGTCGACCATGGCTTGAATTTGACGCCGCTTTTACTGCTGATAATGTAGGCAAAATGTCGACACAAATGGTCGGACATTTTTTCCGTTCTCTTGCTGATGCAATGGCAATTACCTTACATTTATCAACCAGCAAAGGTAACTGTCATCATCAGGTTGAAAGTCTATTTAAAGTATTTGGTCGTGCGTTAGGCCAGGCCATTTTGGTTAAAGGCGATGATTTGCCTAGTTCAAAAGGAACACTTTAGTGACAATCGTCAAACAAACACCCAGGCAAGAAGAAATACAAGATAAAATGCGAAAAAAAATGAATGTCATCGTTGATACTGGCTGCGCAAATTTATCTTCGGTTAAATTTGCCATTGAACGATTAGGATATAAAGTCACGATTACAGACGATATAAACTTAATCAAAAATGCTGACAAAGTAATATTACCCGGCGTAGGAACTGCCAGACATGCAATGGAAAACATTCAAGCTAAAGGTTTAGTCGAAACCTTACACAGTTTAACTCAACCTGTTTTAGGCTTTTGCCTTGGCATGCAGTTAATGACAGAGTCATCGACTGAAGGACAAAAGTCATCAACAGAAGATCAAGAGCCTTCAACTAATATACCGTGTTTAGCTATGATCCCGACAGAAATATCACCATTAGCCGCAGGAGATAATCGTTTACCGCATATGGGCTGGAATACTTTAACGACCGTAAGTGACCATCCGATATTTGCAGGAATTAAAACCGACGACTACTTCTATTTTGTCCACAGCTATGCCGCTCCAATTAGCAAATACACCATAGCAAGTTGTGAATACGGAACACCATTTTCAGCCGCCATTGCCAAAGATAACTTTATCGGTTGTCAATTTCATCCCGAACGCTCGGGCGCATTAGGCAGTAAAATCATTCAAAATTTCCTGGAGATATGAACACAATGATGATCCCAGCAATAGATTTAATTGATGGTAAAGTAGTACGCCTTTACCAAGGTGACTACCAGCAAAAAACTAATTACAACTATACCCCAAAAGAGCGTCAGCAAGCCTATGCAAATGCAGGGGCAACAGTTATGCATTTTGTTGATCTTGATGGCGCAAAAGACAGCACTAAACGACAATTAACAACACTTAAAACAGTCTTAAATCACCCAACAATGATCATTCAGGTTGGTGGCGGAATTCGTAACGAAGAAGATGTTAAACAACTTTTATCTTTAGGTGCAGACCGTGTTGTTATCGGCAGTTTAGCGATAAAACAACCAGAGCTTGTAACCCAGTGGTTAGCCACTTATGGAAATGAAAAAATAGTTTTGGCCCTAGATATACGAATTGACGAAAATGGCAACAAACAATTACCTACCCACGGCTGGATAACCGATAGCGGTGTCACGTTAGAAGCCTTACTTGCACAATATCAAAATGCAGGTATAAAACACGTTTTATGCACAGACATCAGTAAAGACGGCACTTTAACCGGTACTAACGTCGAACTTTATCAGGAACTTTGTGCTAAATATCCTGAAATACAATGGCAAGCCTCTGGCGGTATTGGCTCGCTGGATGATATTAAAGCACTTATCCCGACAGGGGTTAGTGGCGTGATCTTAGGGCGTTCATTGCTTGAAGGGAAATTTACGTTAGAGGAAGCTATCGCATGTTGGCCAAAATCTTAGTAGTCAGAGCTTTAGCAACCAGGAATTTAGTAACCAGCTATTTA
>JABSOJ010000097.1:10159-12275 GCA_013216005.1 Alteromonadaceae bacterium
GAGGAAGCTATCGCATGTTGGCCAAAATCTTAGTAGTCAGAGCTTTAGCAACCAGGAATTTAGTAACCAGCTATTTAGTAGCCAACTATTTAATAAACATATTTAACGTCATCACCTTAAAAGAGAAATTTACATGTTAGCAAAACGGATAATTCCCTGTTTAGATGTTAGAGATGGCAAAGTCGTTAAAGGCGTGCAGTTTCGTAACCACGAAATCATTGGTGATATTGTGCCATTAGCCCAAAAATATGCTGAAGCAGGTGCTGATGAACTGGTATTTTACGATATTACCGCAAGCTCTGATGGCCGTGTTGTTGATAAAAGTTGGGTCAGTCGCATTGCAGAAGTCATTGATATCCCTTTTTGTGTCGCTGGCGGCATTAAAAGTGAACAAGATGCGAAAGAAATTTTAATGATGGGTGCTGATAAAATTAGCATCAACTCCCCTGCTTTACGTGATCCAACATTAATCGCCCGTTTAGCTGATTATTTTGGTCAACAATGCATAGTAGTTGGTATCGATAGTTTTTTTGATAAAGAAAGCAAACAATATCAAGTTTACCAATTTACCGGTGATGAAAAACGTACCCAAAAAACCAACTGGACAACCTTTGAGTGGATAAAAGAAGTACAGCGTTATGGTGCTGGTGAAATAGTATTGAATTGCATGAACCAGGACGGCGTTCGGCAAGGATACGATATTGAGCAACTAAAACAAGCTAGAGCAGTATGCAACGTACCTCTTATTGCTTCAGGCGGAGCAGGAAAAATAGAACACTTCAAAGACGTATTTCAACAGGCCGATGTTGACGGTGGACTTGCCGCCAGTGTATTTCACAAAGGCATTATCCCAATCAGTGAACTTAAACAATATTTATCAACGCAAAATGTAGAGATCAGATTATGTTAGTAACCAAAGACAATATAAATGAATTAGCCTGGGATAAAATGGACGATTTACTGCCAGCCATTATTCAACACCAGGATACTGGCGCGATCCTTATGCAGGGCTACATGAATAAAGACGCGTTGATGGCAACAATCAACACAGAAAAAGCCACCTTCTTTAGTCGTTCAAAACAAAGATTATGGGTGAAAGGCGAAACATCAGGCAATTTCCTCAATGTTGGTCAGGTATTAGCTGACTGTGATCAAGATAGCCTGTTAATTGCCTGTCGTCCTATTGGTCCAAGTTGCCACTTAGGCACGGAATCTTGCTTTCCTGAGCAAAAATTAACGCAGCAAAATTTTCTAAGCCAGTTAGAGCAAGTTATTGACAGTCGTAAAAATGATGCGCCTGAAGACAGCTACACCGCATTTCTACTTGCAAAAGGCACAACTAAAATAGCACAAAAAGTTGGTGAAGAAGGAGTTGAAGTAGCTCTGGCAGCAGTTGCAGAAACAAAAGAAGACTTACTCGGCGAATGTGCTGATTTGTTTTACCATACTTTAGTATTGCTACAAGATAAAAATATAGCGTTGGCAGAAGTTATGGAAGTTTTACAAACCAGACACAAAAAATGAGTTCAACTAGCCCCAAAAGTAAAGCTGTTGGGGCTATTCTCATAAATACGACTATCTAATCAAGCGATAATCAAGTGACTATCAGCACTTATCATGCACCAATGAATGCACTGATATTCAATATTGCCAACACCACTAATACAATTATCGTAGAAATCACACCAATTTGACGTGGTAAAGATGCACCTACCGTTTTGGTTAAACCTACCGAATGGAGTAAACGTCCTACAACAAGCGTAATACCAAAAATATGCAACCACAAATTGTCTGCACCGTTTAGTTCATACACGGCTAATAATATTATTGCCAAAGGAATATATTCAACAAAATTACCATGAATGCGAATAGCTTTGATCAAAGGTTTTTGTTCACCATCACCAAGGCCTACTCTAAACTTAAACCTCAATTTAATAATATTAACGGTGAAACCCACTAATATAATTGCTAACAAACTTGCGTAAAATCCTGTAATAACTAAATACGTTGACATAGGGAACCTTTTTTATAATTTAACATGAACAATAATTTAACATTTAGTAAAAAGATAAATAGTGGCAAAAAAGATAAAACAGCAGGCTTTTTGACAATTAAT